>NZ_JBFRDW010000572.1:0-4008 GCF_052113985.1 Pseudoduganella sp. RAF53_2
ATCCAGAACGCCGCCTGCGCGTTAATCGAGCGGCACGAAACCGCGCTCGCCTTGCGGATCTGGTCGTGCAGTTCGTCGTCGATGTTCACAATGCCCATGAGTTTTCCTGAATATATGAAACGTATACGAATCATATATTCAGCCGTGCGCTTGTGCAAGTGGCCGGAGAATGTGTCGATTTCCGGCTTGGCCATGCGTCGTGTCAGTATCAACCAACAGGAGATTCCATGAACCCCACCATTACCGCATTCGAATCCTCCCCCGACCGCGGCCGCGGCTTGGCACGTGATATGCGCGTCCGCTGGGCACTGGAGGAGGTAGGGCAGCCCTATGACGTGCGTCTGCTCTCGTTTGCAGCGATGAAGCAGCCCGCGCACCTGGCGCTGAGCCCGTTTGGCCAGATTCCCACTTACGAGCAAGACGGCCTCGCCATTTTCGAATCGGGAGCGATCATTTTCCACATCGCCGAGCAGCACAAGGGCCTGCTGCCCTCCGATGCCAACGCCCGGATGCGCGCCATTACCTGGATGTTTGCCGCGCTTAATACGATGGAGCAGCCGATCGTCGAGCGCCAAAATTGCGTGCTGTTCGAGAACAAGGAAAGCTGGTATCAGCAGCGCCTGCCCACGGTCGAAGACCGCATCCGCGAGCGGTTGAAGCAGCTTTCCGCCTATCTGGGCAATGCTGAATGGCTCGACGGCCAGTTTAGCGCCGCCGATTTGCTCATGATTTCGGTACTGATCCGATTGACGGCAACCGGCTCAGGTTTGGTGGCGGAGCACCCAAACCTCGCCGCCTACGTGACCAGGGGCGAAGCCCGACCGGCCTACAAACGCGCATTCGAGGCCCAGCTCGCGGTCTTTAAGACGAGTTCACCTGCTGCGTGACAATTCACGTAATCCGGCAAGCGGCCTACAATGCCCATCATATTCACAAAGACGGCGAGCCCCATCAATGATTGACTACGCGAAGTTGAGCACCCGCCGCGCCACATCTGGCGATTTGCCTCGGTTGCTGGAGCTGTTGGCCGATGACGACCTTGGCAAAAATCGTGAGGCTGTCGGCAGCAGCGATGCCTGTTACGTTCGGGCCTTCCACGCTATCGATAGCGATCCGAATCAATACCTGTTGATCGGCGAATTGGAGGGACGCATCATAGCAATGCTGCAGCTGACTTTCATTCCGGGCCTGAGCCGGCGCGGGGCGCTACGGGCGAATATTGAGGCGGTCCGCGTTGACAGCAGCTTGCGCGGACAGGGGATAGGCAGCTGGTTGATCAGCGAGGCGATTGCGCTGGCGCGCGAACGCCAGTGCGCTTTGATCCAGTTGACCAGTGATAAGAGCAGGACAGAAGCCCACCGCTTTTACACGCGGCTGGGCTTTGTCGCAAGTCACGAGGGTTTTAAACTCAAGTCCACTGATTGATGAGGTTTCCGTCATTGTCACGGAAAGAGCCGACCACAATCATAATAAAGTCGACCAGCGCCCAGATGCCAAAACCACCGAGTGTCAGTAGCTGGAGAATGCCGGTACCGACTTTTCCGACATAGAAGCGGTGAACGCCCAGGAATCCCAGGAAGAAGCACAGGATTGCCGCGGGAAGAATACGCTTCTGCGACTCGCTTGCCGCCTGTGACGCGCCGCAGCTCGGGCAAGCGTGCGCGCTGACATGCATCTGCGCACCACAAGCGCGACAGAAAACCATTTGCGAATTCACCGCAGTGTTCATGCTCAACATCCCTTCAGTAGGTGTTATTTCAAAATCATAACAGCTCTAAATTCAGGGAAACTATCCAATTATCACAATGTAAAAACTTGATACCAATCGGTAATTTTCTAGTAGCATGTGTTGGCGAAGGGGCCTGCTGAAATGACATGCTCATCAGTCACCGGCAGTATCCGGCCAATAGCGGCCATCTGAGACCTTGTCACTGACATGACGTGGATTTAAATGGAAAAAAGAGCAGTTGCAGATATCGTTGGCCCTTGGATTGAGCCGTGCTTCAACTCGAGTCTCTTTGAGCGTTGTCGCGAAAATTGGTTGGTACCAGTTGGTGAAATTTCTAATTTCGTGTTGGCTACCTTTATTCGTCAGCAAATTGCATTGGGGTTAGTGGTGCCCGAGGCGCAACGGCGGATCGCGTCGGGCTTCACGGATGAAACTGAAATCCTTGACGATGAGCTGGAGCTCGCCATCAAGGGAATTCTACCTATTGATGAACCTCGTTAACGTCACCGTCCACGTGAGGGAGAACGGCCATAAGCCGCCGTTCAAAACGTATCTAGGATTGTCATAATGTGCTTGTGYGTGCAGTTCAAAGATTTAGAGCTTTTTCGCGCAGCTATAACGAAAAGAATCAAAGACAGTCGTGAATTGAAGAAGTCGTTAACCCTCATTTCTAAGCATGCGGACGGTGAGCACAAGCTCTATCATTGCGCGGCATGCGGTCAGCTCTGGCAATGTAGTCGAGCGTGGAATTGGGGCAACGACGAATATCTATTCAAGGTGCCGCCCGCTGAGTCCACTGACTGGGAATCAGAGGTCTATGTGCAACCGGACGACCTCCTAATCTTCACCGCTCTCATGCATGATTTCCTGATGCGGGGCGCGTTCACGGATACTGCCTCAATTTGCCGAATCGAAGGTTGTTCAAGAAATGCGGTTTCCGGCTCAGTCAACTGCCTTAGTCATCATCTGAGCAGCTTGCAAAAACTAGGGACGATGCCGCCGTATCCGGTTGGACGCTGGTTTGGTTCGTATATGCGTGAGAGCATTGTTCCGGACTTCTAGCATTGTTAGTGCTTTATGGTATGGTCGAGAACGGCCACAAGCGGCCCTTGCCGCGTAGACAGTTAGCCAAATTTTGGATATGTCAGACTTAATTTATTACTGTACGTTTGGCGCCACTGCCGGGTTCGTGCTGGTAGCGTTGTTCTTATCGCGCAGAGCTATTAAGAGTGGTGGCAATAAGAAAGTCTTTGCGAGTCGTTTTGTCGCGGCGTCCGTTCTAGCGGGAGTGATTTCAGGATTTTTGCTTTACTATGGGGTGCTGTGGGTACTTGATGCCACAGGTCATCATGTTAATGTTAGTCACGGCGAGGTCTTGATCGCCGCGCCGCTCTTTAATTTTATTCTGGGACTTGTTCTGGCTATGCTTGGGCGAGTTCTTTTGCTATGGCGACCCGTGAGACTGTAAGCGGCCATTAGCAGCCCTTTGTTAATTTAAATTGCGGGCGCCTCGCCGAACTTCAAAAGGCTTATACTCGGAGACATGAACTTTCTTGAACTAGAGCAGTTGGGTGAGCCGGACCTGTCGATATGTGGACTGCGACTTTGGATCCATGGGCGCCAGTTTCCTGACGCGCCCGACTATTGGGATGGGAACTGGCTCCGCGTGACAGCCTATTGCAACTACTCTCATTCTGCCGTTCGAATTCAGAATAATTCTTGTCTTCGCAYTGACGAAGTTGGCGGTTTTTTAGCTGGTTGTGAGAAGTTGTATTCGTCTTTAAGCGGCAAAGCTGAACTTAAATGTATGGAGCCGTATATTTCGGTGGAGTTTTCGGCCTCCGCTCGAGGCCACATTGGCGTCAGCCTTYCGGTTACCCCCGATCACAATAAAGAGACACACGAATACGAGGATGAAATCGATCAGTCGTATCTGCCAGCAATCATCAACTCGTGCCAAGTCATTCTTGAAAGGTACCCCATCCGCGATCCTGGGATGAAGGTCCGGCCTATTGCAAGTTGATGACCTTACACTTCGGCGGTCTTCCGTATCCGGCCAGCAGCAGTCGCCGAGCAGCGTATCCGACAAACGCGGGACTAAAAAATTAGGAGTTATGCGTCGATTTCGCTTGATCATGTCGATAGCCTTCTGCATTACCGTTGCGCTATTTTTGGCGATGCCGCTGGGCCTATATTGGTTGGGTTTAAGCGGTGTCGAGGGCCTGCCGCAAAAACCACAGCAACTTGTCACAAAGGAGCAGGAGGCAATTGTTTGGAGG
>NZ_JBFRDW010000573.1:0-4006 GCF_052113985.1 Pseudoduganella sp. RAF53_2
GTGTTGGCTGGATTGCCCACCACCAGCACCTTCACGTTGCGCGAAGCGACGGCGTCCAGCGCCTTGCCCTGCACGGTGAAGATCTGTGCGTTCGCTTCCAGCAGGTCCTTACGCTCCATGCCTGGGCCACGTGGACGCGCGCCGACCAGCAGGGCCACGTCGGCGTCCTTGAAGGCGGTCATCGGGTCGGAGTGGGCGGTCATGCCGGCCAGCAGAGGGAAAGCGCAGTCGTCGATTTCCATCATCACGCCTTTCAGCGCTTTCTGAGCTTTTTCGTCCGGGATTTCGAGCAGTTGCAGGATGACTGGCTGGTCTTTGCCCAGCATGTCGCCGTTGGCGATGCGGAACAGCAGGGAATAGCCGATCTGGCCGGCGGCGCCGGTAACGGCAACACGCATTGGGGTTTTAGCCATGATGAATCTCCAAAGTGGAATAGAAAACGGTCCGAAGCACGTAATGATACCGCATCAACGTGGTTGAAATGGCACGCTGAACGAACTATGCTCATCCTGGCTCTGTAAATGGGGACGTAACAGATTTAGGGCCTGCAAATGCGCTACGTCCCCATTTACAGAGCCAGCATCGACGGGGAGTTTAGGCCGGTATTTGCTCACTGTCAATCATATCTTATGTCTTATATAAGACAGATAAGTTGTGAGGTTTTTTCTGGACGCACGTGCCCTTTTGTGGTGAAATCGTGGTCTATGAACCCCGTCCCGCCCAATCAGAACAACACAGGCGCAAGTTCGCCGGCGACACCAAACACTGGTGGCGCGGCGGGTCCATCTCCTACTTTTTCTCCCCTTTACCAGCAAATCAAGGCCCTGATTACCCAGAGCCTGCAGTCCGGCGAATGGAARCCGGGCGARMTGATYCCSAGCGARRTSGASCTGGCCGSSCGCTACAAGGTCAGCCAGGGCACGGTGCGCAAGGCSATCGACKAACTGGCGGCGGAGAACCTGGTGTCGCGCAAACAGGGCAAGGGCACTTTCGTGGCCACCCACCACGAGGAGCGTGCGCATTACCGCTTCCTGCGCCTGATGCCCGACGAGGGCGTGCCGCACTACCCGGAGAGCAAATTCATTGAGGTCAAGCGGCTGCGAGCGCCCGCCGATGTGGCGCGCCTGCTCGATCTCAAGTCCGGCGATTCCGTGGTCTACATCAAGCGTGTGCAGTCCTTCGACGGCATGCCGACCATCGTCGAGGAGCTGTGGCTGCCCGGTCTGATCTTCAAAGGCCTGACCGCGGAACGGCTGAACGAATACAAAGGCCCGATGTACGGGCTGTTTGAGAGTGAATTCGGCACGCGCATGATCCGCGCGGCCGAAAAGATCCGCGCCGTCTGCGCGGAAGAGGGCGATGCTGCACTGCTCAAAGTAGCGGCCGGCACGCCGCTGCTATGCGCCGAGCGCGTGTCCTTCACCTATGGCGACAAGCCGGTGGAGCTGCGCCGCGGCCTCTATCTGACGGAGCGTCATCACTACCAAAACGATTTGAGTTGAGGCGGGGTTGTAGAGGCGATAACAAAAACGCCGCGCCGCAATAAAATTTTGGTTATATGTAAGAATACATATTGGTTCATGGGGCGAAAATCGGCGAAAATCACATTCTCGCCAAGTTTGGCAAATAATTAGCAACAAAGTACAAGGAGGTTTTGTTATGTCTGAAGCCGTGCGGGAAGCACCGAAAAAAGAACGGCCAGAGTTCCGTAATATCCACGTCACGGACCTCATGGGCTACCGCTTGCCGTGGGCCGGCAAGATATCCATCTTGCACCGCATCAGTGGCGGCTTGCTGTTCCTGCTGCTGCCGGTCGTGCTCTACCTGTTGGAACAAAGCCTCCGCTCTGAATACTCCTTCGCTCACTTCCAGGAAATCGCGTCGACCCCGATCGTGAAGCTGATCTTCCTGGCGCTGGTCTGGGGCTACACCCAGCACTTCTGCGCGGGCATCCGCCACCTGATCATGGATACCCACACCCTGGCCGACAAGGAATCCGCGCAAAAGACCGCGGTTACCGGGATTGTGATTACCGTCATCGTGACCGTGCTGGTCGCCCTGAAACTGTTCGGAGTGTTCTAAATGTCTATCAATAACAATGGCATCGGCCCGAAGCGCAAGGTTGTCGGCGCCCACTACGGCCTGAAAGACTGGCTGGCACAGCGCGTGACCGGCGTTCTGATGGTGGTCTACACGGCCATCCTGCTGTTCTGCATTTTCACTGCCTCGAATTATTCCTATGAAGGCTGGGCCGGCCTGTTCGCCCAACAGTGGTTCAAGCTGTTTACCCTGGTGACCTTCGCCGGCCTGTTCTATCACGCCTGGGTTGGTATCCGTAACATCTGGATGGACTATGTCAAGCCAGTTGGTGTTCGCCTGGCCCTGCAAATCATCACCATCGGCTGGCTGATCGCTTGCGCCGTATGGTCGGTACAGATCCTCTGGAGTGTTTAATCGTGGCAGCTATCAAATCTGCAATCCCATCCCGCCGCTTTGATGCGGTGATCGTTGGCGCCGGCGGTTCCGGCATGCGCGCCTCCCTGCAACTGGCGGAAGCCGGCCTGAATGTGGCCGTGCTGTCCAAGGTCTTCCCGACCCGCTCCCACACCGTGGCAGCGCAGGGTGGTATCGGCGCATCGCTGGGCAATATGGCCGAAGACAACTGGTACTGGCATATGTTTGACACCGTCAAAGGTGGCGACTATCTGGGCGACCAGGATGCGATCGAATTCATGTGCCGCGAAGCACCGAAGGTCGTGTATGAACTCGAACACTTCGGCATGCCTTTCGACCGTAACCCGGACGGCACCATCTACCAGCGTCCGTTCGGCGGCCACACCGCGAACTTCGGCGAGAAGGCCGTGCAGCGCGCTTGCGCCGCGGCTGACCGTACCGGCCACGCACTGCTGCACACCCTGTACCAGCGCAACGTGCGCGCCCGCACCCACTTCTTCGTGGAGTGGATGGCACTGGACCTGATCCGCGACGCTGAAGGCGACGTGGTCGGCGTGGTGGCCCTGGAAATGGAAACCGGCGAATGCATGATCCTGGAAGCGAAGACCACCATCTTCGCCACCGGTGGCGCAGGCCGTATCTTCGCAGCGTCGACCAACGCCTTCATCAACACCGGCGACGGCATGGGCATGGCGGCACGCGCCGGCCTGCCGCTGCAGGACATGGAATTCTGGCAGTTCCACCCGACCGGCGTGTCCGGCGCGGGCGTGCTGATCACCGAAGGCGTGCGCGGCGAAGGCGGYATCCTGATCAACTCGAACGGTGAACGCTTCATGGAGCGCTACGCTCCGACCCTGAAAGACCTGGCGCCGCGCGACTTCGTGTCCCGCTCCATGGACCAGGAAATCAAGGAAGGCCGCGGCTGCGGTCCGAACAAGGACCACGTTCTGCTGGACCTGCGCCACATCGGCTCGGACACCATCAAGAAGCGCCTGCCGTCGATTCTGGAAATCGGCCACAAGTTCGCCAACGTCGACGCGACCAAGGAACCRATYCCKGTCGTGCCGACCATCCAYTACCAGATGGGCGGTATCCCGACSAATATCCACGGTCAGGTTGTTGTGCCAACCGGCGACGGCAGCCAGAAGGTCGTCAACGGCCTGTACGCGATCGGCGAGTGCGCTTGCGTTTCCGTACACGGCGCTAACCGCCTGGGCACCAACTCCCTGCTGGACCTGGTCGTGTTCGGCCGCGCAGCAGGCAACCACGTGGTCAAGACCCACCTGGAAGAGAAGGAAAACAAGCCGCTGCCGAAGGATGCAGCCGACTTCGCGATGAACCGCCTGAACAAGCTGGAAACCTCCACCGGCGGCGAGCGCGTACAGAACGTGGCCAACGATATCCGCGCCGCGATGCAGAAATACTGCGGTGTGTTCCGTACCGACGACATGCTGCAGCAGGGCTACGCTGAAATCATGAAGCTGGACGAGCGCCGCAAGCACGTCTCCTTCCAGGACAAGTCCAAGGTGTTCAACACCGCCCGCGTGGAAGC
>NZ_JBFRDW010000574.1:0-4002 GCF_052113985.1 Pseudoduganella sp. RAF53_2
GGCACCAGGCGTTCGAGCAGCGAGCGTGTGAGGCCGTCTTCGGCGGCTTTGACGGCGTCGCGCATGGTTTCGGTTCTTTTTTCTTCCATGGCCTCCGGCGCGGCGCTCGACAGTTCAACGCGGGAGAACGAAAGGATCAGCGTGTCCTTCGCCACATTGGTCCAGTTGATCAAGCTGCCCGACGAATCGGACGGTCCTTTGAAGTGGACCAGGTTCCAATCAGGTCCGCCCGACGCGCCTTTGGTGATGGTGAAGTCCACCGTGATCACAAAATTATTCTGAACCTTGGGATCGCCATCGCGGCGGAACAGGAAGTTCTCGTTTGATCCGAGCACGATGGCCTCGGTCAGTCCCAGATCGCCGCCGATGCCGCGGCCCGCAACCGCCTTGCAAGCCTCGCTGACCGCATCGGCGCGCTCGCGGTTCAGGAAAATCGAAAAATTCTTGGTGAGGTTCTTGTGATTGGCGCGGGAGTACTGTCCGCTGGCGCCCAGCGAACGTTCGGTTGCGGCCGACAGCGGGTTGATGTAAGTCAGGCTTGGCGACACGCCTGACGTCGACGTCACTTCGGCCGAAAGGCTGATGCTGGCCGCATATGAATTCGCACCAAACGCCCCTGCCCTGGCCGAACTGGCGATCTCGCATTCGATGTGAGCAATGAGGTCGTCGAAACTGAGTAAACCATTTACCGCGCTTGGCTGCGCCGAGAATTCGGGAATGGAGGTACAGCCTGCAAGCAGGGACAGCACAGAACAGGAGATCAGGAAGCGCATCGCGAATATGGGGCGGATATGAGGCGAATAAGGACGCTCTATATTAAGCGCATCAATGCTTCATGCTGAAACCTGCAAGCGTAACTTTTTTACAACAAGCAACATCTCGGGCACACAAATTCGTGAGACAGTTATTGCTTCGCACACAGGAGCCCATATGCCCGACCACTGCCGCCACGAGGCGCTCGATCACGCTCATGCCCTGCACGCCAGCTTCTACCGCGAGCCGCGCTGGCTGGACGTGGAGCAGCGCGGCGTGTTCGGAGAGAGCTGGCAACTGGCCGCGCATCAGGGCGACCTGGGCGAACCTGGCGATCACGTGGCGTGTGAAATAGCGGGCAAGCCCGTGCTGATCGTGCGTCAGCCAGACAAAACGCTGAAAGCCTTCTACAACGTGTGCCGCCACCGTGCCGGTCCGTTGGCCGTCTGCAATGGCAAAGGCGCGCGTGCGCTGCACTGCAAATATCACGGCTGGACATATGAACTGGACGGCCGTCTGCGCGCAGCCACCGAAATGCAGGACGCCAAAGACTTCGATATCAGCGGCATTCACCTGCCGCAAATCCGGGTGCGCGAATGGCAAGGCCTGGTCTTCGTCACGCTAAGCGACGATACGCCGGCGTTTGACGATGTGTTCAAGGATATCAGCGCGCGCATCGCGCCCATCGACCTGAGCGCCATGCAGTTCGCCAAACGCGACACCTACCGCATCGCCTGCAACTGGAAGATCTACGTCGACAACTTCCTGGAAGGCTATCACCTGCCCTTCGTCCATCCAGGCCTGTCGAAAGTGCTGGACTACCGCGTGTACGACACGGAATTGCACGACTGGTACTCGCTCCAGCATTCTCCGCTGCGCAATAACGACGGCATCTACGGCGACGGCGACGCGTTCTACTACTTCGTCTATCCGAACATCATGCTCAACATCACGCCGGGACGCCTGCAGACCAACCGCGTGCTGCCGGATGGGCGCGATCACTGCATCGTCGAATTCGATTACTACTACACGCAGGAACCGGACGTGCTGCAGCGCGTGCAGGCCGAGCAGGAATTCAGCCACGCCATCCAGGAAGAAGACATCTTCATCTGCGAGCACGTGCAGAAAGGCCTGAGTTCCGGCTCGTATGAAGCGGGCCGCCTGAATCCTCGCCGAGAAAGCGGCGTATGGCATTTCCAGAACCTGCTGCGCGCCGCCTACATCCGCCATGCTTAAACAGGACAAGCCCCTCGGCTTCTGGATGAGCACTGCGCTCATCGTCGGCAATGTCATCGGCATGGGCATCTTCCTGCTGCCGGTTTCGCTGGCGCCTTACGGCATCAACGCCTTCGCGGGATGGGCAGCTACGGTCACGGGCTGTTTGTTTGTCGCCTACACCTTTGCCCAGCTGGCGCGCAGCCTGCCCGAAGAAGACGGTCCATACGGCTACACCCGCCGCGCCTTCGGCAATGGCGTCGCCTTTTTCGTCATGTGGAGCTACTGGGTGTCGATCTGGATCACCAATGCCGCGCTGGCGATTGGCCTAGTTGGCTATCTCGTTGCGCTGGTGCCGCCGCTGGCGCACGTGCCCTCCTCCATTCTGGCACTGGCCATGGTGTGGTTCTTCGTGCTGATCAATCTGCGCGGCGCGAAAACGTCGGGACGCGTGCAACTGATCTCGGTCGGCCTGAAGCTGCTGCCCATGATTGCCGTGGTCGTGCTGCGTTTGGTGGCCGTAATGAGCGCACAGCCGATTGCAGGACATCTGGCGCCGGCCCCACTCACGCTGGACGCGACCGCAGCGGCGGGCACGATTGCGCTGTTCACCGTGCTTGGTGTGGAATGCGCCACTATCCCGGCCGGGAAAATCGACCGTCCCGAAGTGACCATTCCACGCGCGACCATTGCCGGCACGGCCATCATCGCCGTGGTGTATGTGTGCGTGTCCGCCGCGCCCTTGCTGCTGTTGCCGCACACCGAACTGGCGAGGTCGGAAGCGCCGTTCGCCGCGCTGTTCGRCCGCTACTGGGGCCAGGGCTGGGGGCAGTGGCTGTCCGCCTTCATTGTCATCAGCGGCCTGGGATGCCTGAACGGCTGGACCCTGGTCGCGGGCGAAGTCACCGCCTCGCTGGCGGCCAACGGCACATTCCCTGATGCGCTGCAGCTACAGAACCGGCGCGGCGCTCCGGCGCGCGCACTGGTATTGGTGGGCGTGCTGGCCAGCGTCATGGTTGGCATGAGCTACAGCCGCTCGCTGGCCGATGCCTTCACCTTCCTCACCGTGATGGTCACCGCCGCCAGCCTGCCTCTGTATCTGTTCGGCGGACTGGCCTTGTTCAAGCTGTGGCGGCGCGGTGTAGTGCGGCATGCAGCTGCGGGAGTTGTCGCCGGCGCTGCCGGGCTTTCGTGTTCTCGGTCTGGGGCTTTTACGGCGTGGGCCAGGAATCCTTCCTGTGGGCGATTGCGCTGGGTGCGCTCAGCCTGCCGCTGTTCTGGTATGCCCGCTACCGCGCCAAATCGCGTCTGGTCACGACATGAACAACGACTTCCTCGATGGCCTGCGTGCATTGAGCGAGGCCGCCTTCCCCAAGCGCTGCAAGAACTGCGGCAAAATTTACGACACCGCTGACGATTTTCTGCGGCAAACGCTTGCGACCCGCCCCGATCACAGTGGCCTGAAACAAAGCCACGATGACGATGAAATCGCCATCGTGGAGGTGTACCGCAATTGTATGTGCGGCTCCACCCTGATGGACTTCTTCTCCGACCGGCGCGACGTGTCCGACGCCGGCGAGCACCGGCGCAAGCTGTTCGGCGACCTGCAACGCCAGCTCGAACAGAAAGGCATGACCGCCGGCGAAGCACGTGCACATATACTCAACCTCCTGCGTGGCGCTGCCGGCGCAGGGCCAAACTAGAAAAAGGAAGAAGAACAATGCGAATCCTGGCAACCATGCTGCTTACTCTGGTATCGCTGACCGCGCACGCAGACGGACAAACGCCGCGCAAGATCGGTATCATGGCTTTATCCGGCAACAGCATGTCGACTTATAACTTCGTCACGCAGAMCGGTACGCGCGTGGCGCAGCTGGCGCGCAACCTGGTCCCGCTGAAAAACACCGCATTTGACGAGGTGACCGTGCAGGCCGCCAACAAGGCGGTACTGAAGGCGGAACCGGCCACGCCTACCGCCATGATCCTGACGCTGGATGCAGAGTTGTATCAGGCGCAAAACGCCATGTTCGACAG
>NZ_JBFRDW010000575.1:0-3995 GCF_052113985.1 Pseudoduganella sp. RAF53_2
GCTTTCGTACGAAGTCCAAGACTTTAGGGTTGTGCTTTTCACGCCTCGTTCCTGGTCCGCCGGGAATTACGAAGATGTCAGGCTGCGGCATATTGTCGAAAGTGTAGTGAGGGATAATCACCAACTGGTTTCGGGCCAAAATCGGTCGCATAGACTCTGCAACCGTATAGACCTTGTAGAAGGGTGTATTGCCTCCTGCCACGCTGAAGACTTCGAACGGGCCGGCCATGTCCATGACTTCAACGTCATCGAAGATGTAGATTGCGACAGTTTTCACATTGGGCTCTTTGGTCAAGTTCTGAACTCTGGTGCTGGACGGCATCGCCGTTTTCTTATTTACGGAGGCACGAAGCAGAGTGCATTTCGCTGGGCAGTTCCGCGATATGTCATAAATTCCAAGGACGCATCATTGCGCAAACCCTGGGTACTCAAATTGAAGCGCGACACCGGCTGCTGTCTTTCGTCCATATTTGTCGGAAATCCCAATCAGTGCGTCGTCGAGCGCACGTGAGCCTGCGCCTTCTTCGAATGGTTGCAATGACGGCAAGGTGAAGTCGATGCCTCCAGTCAAAGTGGTGCTGTCCGGAATAATCAGAAGTCCGTTGCGAGTTCGCACGACGGCTTTGTTATCAGCGACGGAGTAGGCTTGACTGCGGCCTGTCCGCGAGTAAGCGTCTGCAGTGAAAGCTAAGGCGATATCATCAATACCGGCTGAAATCGGGACGCCGATACTATCGGTCTGATACAACCAAGCGTTGGTGTAGCGATAGGTAATGAAGGCAACCATGTTCACGCCAAGTTTCGGGAGGAATACTTCGCTATTGTGTTTTGTTCCCCATTCCGTAACTCCGAGCGATTTCGCGACGAACTCCGCACGATCGCGACCAGCGATTGCCTCAACCAAAGCAATGGAAGTCGGGAGCGCAGCGCTTATGCCTGCGCTCGAAATGATTTTTCCGTCTGCGACATACCGGACATTTTTCTGCCATTTGATATCCGTGTACTTGGAGAATCGCAGTTCTTCGGTGTCCCAATGCGCGGTTGCTCGGCGTCCTTTCATCAAACCGCTTTCGGCGACAACCAAAGCCCCATCACAGATGCTCACAATAGAAGACCCTTTGGTCGCTTGGGACTGGATCCACTTCAATAGGTCCGGATTGGTAAATTTTGTGACTGCTGGAACGATGACGTAGTCCGCTCCCTCGGGGTAGCGTTCGTCAAATTGTGTAATGGTCGCGTGAGGCTGGATCTGCAAGGCTCTGCGCATTTTTAATGGCCCCGTGTGAGTCGCGAGTGCTATGGTTTCGGCCACGCCGGCCTGTGTCAGCACGGCGTACGGAATAACAAAATCGGTGATCTCGGTGGTGCTATCGGGAGCGCTGTTTTCCCCGATAACTGCTACGACTGGACGGGGCCTCCCGAATCTCGCTTGATATCTATCAATCTTTCCATCTTTGCTCTGGGACACGCCGCCCAGAGAAGCCTGTGCGCCCGCAAAGTCGGATTCAGCAGCGAGCACTGGATGCAGAGTTGTAAGTAAGAGGGACAGGCAGAATAGGCCCGAAATAGATTTTTCATTTAAGCGATACATTAATTTCTCCGGTACTGGTACCTGCATGCATAACGCAGATATGGCCATGTTTAAAATTCTTCTAAAAAATTTGAGCCAATAATGTGGTGCGACGGTGTGGATAAAACCTTACTGTTACTAGCACAATCAGCATAAGCATGGCGACTGGCTTGCAGAAATCGTGAACGTCGAATTTGTTCGAAATTCGTCCTGATGTGTTGCAACATCACGCCGGCTCAATCCTTCTTGTGGCGGTGCTGGGTCCTGACCTTCGCAGCCACCCCCGCATGTCGCCGTCTTTAATAACAAAGCCTATTTCTTGGGAAGGGCAATTGCTTGTAGTTCGTGTCTACATGCAGGTGTTACTGCAGGCCACTTGGGGCGCCGAACTTCCGCCGATGATCCAGTCTGGTAATTTCTTTTCATTGCCAACTCCTTGTCGGGGGCTTGTGCTAAGAAGCTTCCAATCCTTGTCAACGCATGTCGCTAATTTAGGTGGCGCGCGAGGGGAAGGAGGGACAAATTCGTCCGAAATGCGGACAGGTGTTGGTTCGTTGCATTTCGGTCTGAGACTTCTGTTCAACTGATTGTCAGTCCATTGAGGAATGTTGTCCGTGTTCTATATGACCAAGCGCCACAATGTTGCCTGGCAAGTAGAGTTCAGAGCGGAACGGTCCGAACAATGCCGTTTGATGAGTTGTTTAGATGAGCTACTGTGTTGCGTTGGTGTCCAGCGCTATGAAGTAGCGGGAGACCGGGGAAAATGGATATATTGATTGGATTGTTTGTTTTTGTAATTTTGTTTGGGCTCTACTTTATCCCCGCAGGCGTGGCGCTCAACAAAAAAAGCCCCCAATTTGGCGCGATTTTTGCGTTAAACCTTTTGCTTGGTTGGACTTTCCTCGGTTGGGTTGTTTCACTAGTCTGGGCTATGGCATTGCACGACCATTCGAGTTGAGGTGCGCGACGAGGCGCCACGCGCTTGCATGGAAGCTGCCTCGCTCGGATGCATGAACTTGTGAGTGACCTTCTGATGATGCATGCAGGAGAGTGCGTCGGACTTGTATTCCTGCAACATGAGCCTCATGAGGGGCAACGCGCGACGATGGCGTGTTCTCTGGCTGGTAACAAGTCTAAGGGACGTCTTCGGACTAGTTCGTTGTGCTGCAGGGTGAGTGATTTGAGGGAGTGAGCAGCTAAGCGCCCAAACATTTGGCAGAGTTGCTGCAATTGCTGTCCGTAGGGCGATTCTTCCGCCGTCGATAATGGTTCATGTTGGTGCCATTGACCTTTCATCGAAATTTAAGGAGCAGCTCATGTTTAGCAAAATTCGTCATTCTCTTTTTGTTCTCGGCGCGCTGCTGGGCTTGCTCACAGGTTGTTCGATGATGTCGCCCCCGGAGAACTTGGATCTTCGGTTGTCGAAGGCAAGTGCGGCCAGCGCATATTCCGTGACGGTGCGACCATTGGTCGAACCTGTTGAGATTAATAAGATCCATTCCTGGGAGCTTCAAGTCGCCAATGCTTCAGGCGATCCGGTCAAGGGCGCGAAGATCTCAGTGGATGGGGGCATGCCTCAACATGGTCATGGGTTGCCAACGAAGCCGCGCGTAACGGCTGAGCTTGCCGATGGTCGATATCGCGTGGATGGTGTTAAATTCAGCATGACCGGCTGGTGGGAGTTGAAATTCAAGATTGACGCCGATAAGGGTAGTGACCAGATTACTTTCAATCTTGTGCTGCCCCAAGCGAGCGACAAGCTGAGCGCGCGATGAAAACGGCCTTGAAGGTACTTGGAGTGCTCGCGATAGTCGCATCAGCTGCGGCTGCGCACATCGTATTGGGTACCGAGCTCTCTTCTCCTATTAGTCGTGACGATTGGACTGCAAAGGAGATCGAGATCCTGCGTAGTTTGCGTCTCGATGAGCTACCTAAGGCGCCGGCTGATCCGTCCAACAAATATGAAGGCCTGCCTCAGGCAGCAGCGCTTGGCAAAAAGATCTTTTTCGACCAGCGCTTCAGCTCAAATGGGAAGATTGCCTGTGCGAGCTGTCATTCGCCGGAACTCAAATTTCAAGACAACCGTGCGTTAGGCCAGGGAATTGGCACCGGACTGCGACGAACTATGTCGATTGTGGAAAGCGGCCGCGGCGTTTGGCAATTTTGGGATGGGCGAAAGGATAGCCTTTGGTCTCAAGCACTGGGACCAATGGAGGATCCTCTTGAGCATGGAGGCAACCGGACAGCTTTTGCGAAACTTATGATGCTGCACTATCGAAGCGAGTACGAAGCGATATTCAAGCGTTTGCCTAGCGTTGATGGCTTACCGGACGCCGCTAGTCCCAACGGTTCTCCGCAAGAGCGTGCTGCCTGGGAAAAGATGAGTCTGGAGGAACGTAAGAGTGTTTCGGAAGTGTATGCAAAC
>NZ_JBFRDW010000576.1:0-5241 GCF_052113985.1 Pseudoduganella sp. RAF53_2
CGCGTACGCCTTGCGCGTTGAGCTTCGGTGCGATGGCCGACAGGTCAACGACGGTCTGGCCAGGGAAGGTGTCGAAGTGCCAGATCACGGAGTCGGAGCCGTTGGTGAATTCAACGGTGTCGCCGTTGGTCACGGTAACATTGTGCACGCCGGATTGCAGGTCGATCTTGCGGTCGGCGTTGGCGGAAGCAACGGCGTTACCATAGTCGGCTGGCGAGCCCGTAGGGCCTTGGGCGAAGGCGCTGCCAGCGGTGGCGGCGATGACCAGGGCGGCGGCGGTCAGTTTAGCGATTTTCATGATTTGCTCCAGTGTTTGGGTGGTTGATGTAGCCATAGTAGAAAATCGGCGCTGACCAACTCATGACTGGATAATTACGAAATGATGACAGGGCGCTTGTAATCGTTTTGTCAGAAGTTTGTTGGAGCGCTCTTCATACACTGGCCTCACCCACACACAGGGAGCCTATAAATGAAATACGCCATAAGTCTGATGCTCTGCCTGTTCACCGGTTCTGCCTTGGCCCAGGAAGCCCATCACCACCACGGCGCCGCCGACTCTGCGGCAGCGCCGCCCGTCTTTACCGCCACCACAGCCAAGCCGTTTGCAGCATTAATGGACGACGCCATGGCCGTCATGGATGCCGGCATGGCCAAGGCCCCCATGAATGGCCAGAGCGAGCATGACTTCATGACCATGATGATTCCGCACCACCAGGGCGCAGTCGATATGGCGAAGGCTGTGCTGCTTTACAGCCAGGATCCTGAAGTCCGCAATCTTGCATTGGGCATCATCGCTGAGCAGCAAATAGAAATCCAACAAATGCAGGCATGGCTGGCACGCCATCCTTCCATGCACGAGGAATCTCATGAACACCAATAAACAACTGATCGCTGCGGTCGTCGCTGTATTTGCCATGCCGCTGGCCTTTGCCTTGCCGTCGTCGCAGGACCGCGTCTACACGGCGGACCAGAATAGCAATACCGTTTCCGTGTTCGATCCGTCCACCAACACGCTGGTGGGCCAGATCCGCCTCGGCAATCCCCGGCCGGACGTGCTGTCGCCGTTGTACAAGGGTGAGATCAATGTGCACGGTATGGGCTTCTCGCCGGACCACAAGACGCTGATGGTGATTTCTACCGGCTCCAACTCAGCCACCTTCATCGATACGGCAACCAATAAGGTCAAAGGCAAGACGTATGTCGGTCGCTCGCCGCACGAAGGCTTCTTTACCGCCGATGGCAAGGAGGCCTGGGTGGTTGTGCGCGGCGAGGATTACATTTCGGTGATCGATCCGCAGACCTTTCGCGAGAAGGAGCGCATTCAGACCGAGGTCGGACCGGGTATGGTGCAAACGGATTACGGTCACCAGCCCGTTCTCGCCCTTCCTGCAATTTTCGCCGGATTACAGCGAAATCTGGATGACGCACAAGGACGTTGGCAAAGTCACGCGCATCGATACGCGCACGCTGGAAGTGACGGGCGTGATCGATACAGGGTTCATCACAAACCACCTGGCTTTCGCTAAAGTGAACGGCAAGACGCTTGCCTACGTGACGATCGGCGGCGAGAACGTGGTGAAGGTGTACACCACCGACAAGGATGCCAAGCTGGTGGCCACGATTCCGACCGGCGCACTGCCGCACGGGATCTGGACTTCAGATGACAGCAACCGTGTGTTCGTCGGCATGGAGAACGGCGATGGCATGCAGGTTATCGATCCTGCCACAAATCGCGTGATCGCGACCATCGCCGGAGGCCAGGCGCCGCAGGCACTGGTGTATATCTCGCACGCTGTGCCGCAAGGCGATGGCAAGGAGAACCTGGTGCCGCGTACGAACAAGGATTCCGTCAACGTCCAGTTGCGGCCGAAGCAGGGTGAAGGTCGAGGCTTTATCGTCTCGCGCAATCTGGGCGTGGTTGACGCGGTGGAAGTATCGCTCTTCAAGCTGAAACCGAACACCGAATACAGCGTCTACCTGAACGGCGCCAGCGCTGCGACGGGCAGCCTGGTGACCAATGCGCAGGGCATGGCCAATGCCACCATGATCGGACCCGTACGCGAACTGGCCAAAGAGGGCGCTAAAGCGCCGCATGCCGGCGAAGTGCTGGTCATGGAAGGCCACGACAGTCCTGATGCGGCGAAGGCCATCATGACGACGGCACGCTGAGCCTCTGCTCCATTAGTTTCATTGCATTGCGCGGTCTTCGGGCCGCGTTTTTTTTGCACCACCCAAAGGCAGCGCCACGCACGCGCGCCTTACACGCGAAGACAGCAACAGCAGCGAGCCGCCGGGCAGCACCGCGATGATGAGCAACACGGTGAGCGTCAGTCCGCTGCGTGACAGCCATTGGATTGTGTGCATGGTCGAACCTCTCGGTGCAGGGGCATTGCTTACAGCTTAGTGCGGATTCCCTGCGTGCGGCACTATACAAAGGTTTAGTGCCGCGCACGCATCACTTGAGGCGGTAGGCCAGTTCGGCACCTGCGGCGCGCAGCGCGCCTTGTACGGCGGGCGCCTTGGCCAGTGGGTTCAGCAGGCCGTAATCATGCACCACCCCATTCACGCGCAGCGGCGTGACCTCGACACCGGCCGCGGACAACTTGCGGGCGTAGGCTTCGCCTTCATCACGCAGCACATCGAACTCGGCGACCYGCACCATGGTTGGCGGCAGGCCTTTCAGCTGCTCGATCGGCGCCTGCAGCGGCGATGCGTAGATCTCTTTGCGTGCCGCAGCATCGGTGGTGTAGTTATCCCAGAACCACTTCATCATGTTCCGGGTGAGGAAGTAGCCGTTCGCGAACTGATGATAGGAGGCGGTGTCGAAGCCCGCGTCGGTGACGGGCCACATCAGCACTTGCGCACGCAGTTTCGGGCCGCCCTTGTCCTTGGCCATCAGGGACACCACAGCCGCCATATTGCCGCCGACACTGTTGCCTGCCACGGCGAGGCGCGAGCCGTCGACATGGATTTCCTTGCCGTGCGAAGCCACCCACCTGGTCGCGCCATAGGCCTGGTTGATCGCTACGCCATAACCGGCTTCCGGCGACGGCGTGTAGTCGACGAAGACCGCGGCTGCGCCGGAATACACGACCAGGTCGCGCACCAGGCGCTCGTGGGTCGGGAAGTCGCCCAGCACCCAGCCGCCGCCGTGGAAGAACATGAAGGCGGGCAGCGTGCCTTTCGCACCGGCGGGGCAGACGATGTGCAGCTTCACATCCTGGCCGTCGACCTTGATGACCTTTTCGGATACATCGGCCTTTGGCAGGATGGCGCCTTTTTGCGCGTCGATCAGCACCTGACGGGCATCTTTCGGCGTCATGTTTTCCATCGGCGGGGCATTCTCGATAGCCTTCAGGAAGGCGGCGGTGGTTGGCTCGACGCCGGTGTAGTCGGCCGCGAGAGCGGCGCTGGCGAGGGCGGTCAGGGCAGAAGTGGTGACCAGAGTTTTCAAAGTATTCAAGGTTGATCCTTTCAAGATGAGGAAGTTAATTTGCGAGCAGGCCGCGTTCGTTTGCGACGACGACAGCCTGCACGCGGGCCGACACGTTCAGTTTGGACATCACGTTCTTGAGATGAGTTTTGACGGTTTCTTCAGCCAAGCCCGGTTCGCGGGCAATCAGCTTGTTGCAGTGGCCTTTGCCCAGCAACTGCAGGACGTCCCTTTCGCGGCCGGTCAGGTCGGCGCGGTACCAGCTGTTGGCGATGGCGCGATCGGCGCGCGAACTGATGTAATTCCGGCCGCAGCTCATGGCAAGAAGGGCCGGCTCCAGTTCCTGCAACACGCAGCTTTGCAGCACGTAGCCACGCACGCCGGCGCGCAGCGCTTGCCTTATCTGGCCTTCTTTATCGAAATGCGTGACGATCAGAACGCGGACTTCATCGGATGAAAACTGGCGTTGCAGCTCCAGGCCGCAGCGATAGTCGGCAATCAGAACGGTCTGGCTTGGGGCTGCCGCAGGCCGGCGATATTCACGCGCAGGCTGATCTCTTCCACCACCATATCGCGCCAGACGCGCTTGATCAGGGTCTTGTTGCTGACGGGGCGTCCCGGCTGCTCGGCCAGGCAGATCAGAATATCGAGCGCACGGCTGCCAATCTTGACGGGGGCGCCATCCTTTTCCAGCCGGCGTGCGGACGAAAACAGCCGGTAAGGGCCGAACTCAATCACAGGTGATGTGGATAATTGCTGTGGCGCGCTCATGATGCAATCCCGTGCGTGGAGGACTGATGGCGCCCTTCTTGTACTTAAACTTTAGTTGCCATTGTACATGCAACGCCGCCAGGCTTTCGATACGCCTTAAGCAAGGTGACAGTGAGGGGGAGGGGATCTGGTCGGGGTGAGAGGATTCGAACCTCCGGCCTCTACGTCCCGAACGTAGCGCTCTACCAGGCTAAGCTACACCCCGATTGGTGAGTCACAATTAAAGCAGATCTTTGTGCGTTTATCAACACTCGCCCCGGTGGTATAGTGCGGGCTGCCTGAATTACCTGAGTAAAAATATGGGAATAACGATTTATCACAATAACGCCTGCAGCAACTCGCGCGGCGCTTTGGCTTTGATTCGCGAATCCGGCGTGGAGCCGGAGATCATCGAGTATCTGAAGGCGCCGCCCTCGCGCGACGTGCTGATCGGCCTGATCGCCCGCGCCGGCCTGACGGCACGCGGCGCCATGCGCGACAAAGGCGAGGTGTACGACCAGCTGGGATTGTCCGATAAGTCGCTGCCTGATGAAAAACTGATCGACGCGATGATGGCGCATCCCGAGTTGATCAACCGTCCTTTCGTGGTCACGGACAAGGGCGTACGTTTGTGCCGTCCGCCTGAGACGGTCAAAGAAATCCTCTGACGCACCGCCTGAGGGAGCCCTCTAAACCCTTTAACTTGTGAAATTTGGTTAGTAAATTAGAAAGAAGCCGTGATATTCTCGTGCGGCAACACGTTGCATGCTTTCTAATATGTCCAAATAAACAAAGGGGTCTTTATGGGCTTTCTCGACAAGGAGCGGACTGTCGCCGCTCCGGGGTTTAACCGCTGGCTGGTGCCGCCCGCGGCGCTGGCAATTCATTTGTGCATCGGCATGGCCTACGGTTTTTCCGTGTTCTGGCTGCCGCTGTCGCACGCCCTCGGCATCAAGGAGTCAATCGCCTGTCCGGCGGATATGGGCTTCTTTGCCGAGATCTTCTCCTCCAGCTGCGACTGGAAAATCTCCATGCTGGGCTGGATGTACACGATGTTC
>NZ_JBFRDW010000577.1:0-3988 GCF_052113985.1 Pseudoduganella sp. RAF53_2
GCGCTTACCATTGTTGGGTCAGAGGGGAGGTAGAGTTCTCCGGCCTGGGAGAAGGGCTCAATAGCTGTGAGTTTTGAATCTATTAACGGTATATCATCGTCGTTGCATAAGTGATCGTTGCGGTAGTTGGGGAACCCGTGCGGCTTTGCACAGACGGGCATCTAGTACATATTCAATCCACAAGTTAAGTCTGGAGCCTGAGAGCTGTCAGGTCCTTTTGGAGTGGCGTTCGTCTCATTGAGCTGCACTTACACTTGCATCTGTTTGCGAAAGATACTTGAGTTCAATTAGTGCATCATTGGACCAGCTATCGTCGTTTAGAGGCGGCAAATATGACGACTCCCGAATTTTGAGTTCAGCCGTACGATCGCCTTCATGAAGCACTGCGCCTGCGAGCTGATGAGAGGCGTCGAACCAAAACTGAGCTTTCTTCTGCTTGCACCAGTTGCGGCCGAGCAGGAACGTGCTAACGACCGCGCTCTTTAGGAAACCCACCTCTTGCTTGCCGATGGCAATCATCACTTGACATTCGAGCCTCAGGTCTCCCAGGCGCCGAACAGAATCGGGTAAGCCTGGAGTTCGCACCAGCGCCACTCCTTCAACAAGGCCCTTTCTTCTGTTGAGCATCACGTCCGCGTCTTCTTCCACCAAGGACTGCATGCGAGGAACGGCAAAGGTGTTATCCGTTGCAACATGGATGACAACTGGATTTCCCTTACCTCTAATACGTACAGTCAGCGGTTCACCATTTTCCAATGGTGGCTGACCACGTCTTTGGAGTAAGCGAAAGCGCAACTCGGGTGCTTCTGGGGCGAGCTCGCGATGCTCGTCGAAAGCAGCTAAGCCCGCAAAGATATTTCGATACGAACGGAGCTCCGGATTTCTAACTTCTTTCACCTCGACACTAGGCTCATCTTGCACGGGGTGATCCTGGGCCAGTCCGGCGTTCGAGATCATAGCAATCTGAAATGCGAGGAGGATAGAGCGATATCTTTTCATCTTCTATAGTAGCGCGACCTTGCAGCCGCTTCTATTACTGAACAACCCCTCTCCCCGGCATCTACTAGTGGTCAAGACTCGAATAAACGTGGATTAATCGTAGCTGCTATGCTGAATTCGCTAGAGTAAATTGCGTAAGTCGAGGCAATTATTGATGAGCCCCGAGCTTGGGACCATAGACGCTAACCGAAGGGAAGGGCGAATCGAAGAGGTCGGTGGCCCCATATTTGCTTAGCCACCGACGTCGCGAATTTGTTTAGGCTACCAGGATTAATTGGCCGGGTTGACTGGGTTGACGCGGCTTTGACATAGGTACGCGAACATTAGTCGCGCTACCAACTTCTACCTTAAAGAACCCAACTGCTCCAGATAGAGCTGCTGCTTGTTCTTGCAAGGCCTGCGATGCTGCTGCCGCTTGTTCGACCATAGCGGCGTTGCTCTGAGTGGTGTTATCCATTTCCGCAATTGCATGGTTGACCTGACCAATGCCACTGTGTTGCTCCTGAATCGAAGCATTGATTTCGCTCATGATGTCGCTGACGCGCTTGGCGCTGGCCACGATCTCGACCATTGTGCCGCCGGCTTGGTCGGCCAATTTACTTCCATGCTCAACACGTTCTACAGATGCATTGATGAGCACTTTAATTTCCTTTGCCGCATTCGCCGAGCGTTGAGCCAAGTTACGAACTTCCGAAGCTACAACTGCAAATCCACGTCCCTGTTCGCCAGCGCGAGCTGCTTCAACTGCCGCGTTAAGCGCCAGGATATTTGTTTGAAAAGCGATCCCGTCAATTACGCCGATGATGTCTCGGATCTTGTTAGATGAATCGTTGATAGCCCCGATTGTCTGTACGACTTCTGCGACAATTTCTCCGCCTTTTGCTGCAACGGTAGACGCGGTCGCTGCCAAGTCGTCGGCTTGTCGCGCGTTGTCGCCACTTTGCTTCGCCGCTGAGGTTAGCTGCTCGATCGACGCCGCAGTCTCTTCCAATGCCGCTGCCTGCTGTTCTGTGCGACGAGACAAGTCGATGTTGCCACTCGCGATTTCGCTGGTCGCCGAACTGATAGTGGTAGTGCCTTCGCGTACCCGCGAAACAATGTTCTTCAAATTATTATTCATCGTACTGAGCGCAGTTAATAAATTGCCGAACTCGTTAGTCGTTTCGACGGTGACCTCTTCCCGAAGGTCGCCTTCTGCGACGCGGTTAGCAACATCAATTGCCTGACGGAGTGGCCGCATAATCATTCGGAGGGTAAACGTGCCGAGCACAAGTGCCATCAACAGGCCAAGCACGAGGAGACTGGTCAACGTGTAGGAAGCAATGTCGATTTCCCGGCGGATTCCTTGAACGTTACTCTCAGCTCGCGCAGTAAGAAAGGTCGCAAGCTTTTCGGCAGCTTCATTGCCAGTTCTGTAGGTTGGATTGATTGATCGGATAAGGGTCTTTTGGGCTTCTTCCCATTGACCCTCTTCGATCGCGCGCGTTGCTGCTCCAATGCTGTCCATCCCGAGTTTGCCGCTAGCCGCATACCAATTGTTGCCTAACTCCTTCTCTTCTTGAGCGGTGACCTGAGACTGGTATTGATCCCAAAGATTGGCAATTTCTTCTGAATTCTTTTTTATGTTGTTGAAATGAACAGACAGAGGATGGTCATGCATCCGCGACCATTCGAGCGTCGGATTGTGTTGCAACGCTTGCAGAATTTGACTGCGATTGGATTCCATAAGGAGTCTAATCTTTCCGACTGTGAAGTCCTGGACGGAGAAGTCTCGCATTTCGTCAGCGACATTGCGCGCTGTTAGGATGCCTCCAGCACTACATATGGCAAGAAGGGCTGCCAAGATAGTAATGACTCCGATGAGAAGTGATTTAATTTTGAGGTTCTGCAGCTTGAACATGATGATTCCTTTAAGCTTAGGCGCCGAGTAACTGCGGCCGGGAATAAGGCATTTCGCAAAACGCCGAAAGGGACGTACGACCTGATGCATTGTTGTATCAACCTGAGTACGCCCCATTCCTCAGTRCCGACTCATCTAGGGATTTTCTGATGGCCCTTACCATCCAGCCACTAAGCTGATAAAACTATTGCAATCGCAGATAAAGAAAACTTTTGCTAAACTCGATCGGTGCATCATTAGTCGAGATCGCTGGCTTGAACTCGACGCAATTTTCGGCGGGTGAAGCATCGAGGGTTTTTTGAGCGCCTGTTTTTCCGATTGTTACTGATCCGTTTTCCTCAGCGAAGCAAGCCAACGCGCTTTCGAGCTTTGGGAGTATTAGGCGTAAATACCACGGTAGTTTGCCAAGGGCGTCGTTACCGATTTCAAGTGCTTTTCTCACATCGCTCATCTGAACTTGCCCTAAGTCTTCCGTATGTAGAGCAAGGAGAATTTCCATCTTCAGCGACCCTTTGCGCATATTTGATACAAACTCTGCATCAGGGTTTTCGCTTACCGGTAGCTCATCCAAAAGGATCAGGCCCGACCGAACCGGAATTTCCGTTTGCTTACCGTCAGCTAGGAAATTAATTCGCAAGTTGCGTGGAGCTTTTCCAGTGCGTCGATTCGTCACTCTTAAGGCGACGCGAATCGGTGTCTTGTCCAGATGCGAGAAGGCATTTCGGATCGTCACGACATCTTTGTATTCCATAAGCTCAGGATCGCGGAAACCGGTAACTTCGATTTTCGGTAAATTTGGATCAATAGCCTCTAATGTCTGCGCGCTGGTATTGACGAAGACAAGTTGAAGTGTCATCGCTAAAGCGGTTGCGCAGTTGGCGAAAGGAATTTTCTTTCTCATTTGCAGCCCTCTTCATTTGCAGTCACAATCTGCACACCATCTGGAATACGATATGGCCAGTCATATTCCATATACGCTGCCGTGGCATCAGCTAGTGCTTGGCCCTGCTGCTTGGCTAATGTGTAAAGCGACGCTTCAATTCCCATGGCGATCCCAGCGGACACCACAAACTTTCCGTTGTCTACTAC
>NZ_JBFRDW010000578.1:0-3980 GCF_052113985.1 Pseudoduganella sp. RAF53_2
GCTTTGGATTAGGGATCACGAAATCGATGATGGTCGTGTTGCCGCCGGCAAGGCCCGCCGCGGTGCCTGTGAAGAAGTCGTCCTGCGTGACAGTGCCCATGAAGGGCAGGTTCATGTGGGTGTGCGGATCGATCCCGCCCGGCATGACGTACTGGCCGCCTGCGTCGATCTCGTGTGCGCCGGCCGGCACATCAAGGTTCGGGCCGACCGCGACGATCTTGTCGCCTTCGCACAGCACGTCGGCACGATAAGCGCGGTCCGCGTTCACTACAGTACCGCCACGAATAATTGTCGCCATATTGCTTCTCCAAAGTTCAGGACTGCGGGGCAGTATTCAGCGTGGCCGCTGCCCTGCCCTTCATCATGATTCCGTACACAAGGGCTGAAATGGCGATGCCAACAAACCATGCGTAGGTATAAATCAGCTTGAAGCCTTGGCCCACATCGGCGAAGCTTTGCGGGAAGGCCGCATTCAGGAAGCCCGGCACATTCGGCATCACGCCGAGCACAAAGGCCACCAGTGCTGCGGAATTCCAGCCGTTCGTGTATGAATATTCGCCATCGTGCACATAGAGCTGATCCACTTTCAGATTCGTTTTGCGGACGAA
Source organism: Pseudoduganella sp. RAF53_2 (assembly GCF_052113985.1). Taxonomy (NCBI): domain Bacteria; kingdom Pseudomonadati; phylum Pseudomonadota; class Betaproteobacteria; order Burkholderiales; family Oxalobacteraceae; genus Pseudoduganella; species Pseudoduganella sp. RAF53_2. The sequence continues at coordinate 609 of NZ_JBFRDW010000578.1, forward strand.
GTAATAGTCGATGATCAGCACACCCGCGATGGGGCCAAGCAGCGCCGAGTAGCCAATCAGCCAGGTGAAGATATAACCTTGCGTGGTTTCCAGCAGCTTCCACGGCATCATCACCAGCGCAATGCCAGCGGTGATATAGCCGCCGATACGGTAGCTGATCACCTTCGGCGCCAGCGCCGAGAAGTCATAAGCAGGGCCGACCAGATTCGCCGCCAGATTCACGCTAACGGTGTCGATCAACAGAATGATCAGCGCAATCAGCACCGCTGCGCCGGTCATGCGGCTGGCCAGATCAACCGGGTCCCAGATCGCTTTGCCGTACAGGACGATGGTGGCCGATGTCACGATCACCGCCAGCGCGGCCAGCAAGCCCATCGGCACAGGCAGGCCCACCGACTGGCCCAGCACCTGGTCGCGCTGCGTTTTCGCGAAGCGCGTGAAGTCGGGAATATTCAGCGCCAGCGTAGCCCAGAAGCCGACCATGGCCGTCAGCGAAGGCCAGAAGGTCGGCCAGAACTGGCCTGCTTTCTTGCCGCCTTCAACGAACTGCGAGGGCTGATTCARCAGCGGACCGAAGCCGCCGGCACGCTCATAGACCCACCACAGCAGCACGAAGCAGATGATGATCTTCAGCGGCGCCGTGTAGGTTTCCAGTTTGCGGATCGCGTCCATGCCGTGGACGATGTAATAAAACTGGATAGCCCAGAAGCCCAGGAAGCAAAGCAGCTGTGCCAGATTGATGCCAAGACCGGGCAGCTTATCGCCGCCGATCTCTCCACCCGTCATTACGCCCAGCAGCGTGTAAATCATCTGCCCGCCGAACCAGGTCTGGATGCCGTACCAGCCGCAGGCCACAATCGCGCGCATCAGCGCCGGCAGCCGCGCGCCGGTGGTGCCGAACGAGGCGCGTGCCAGCACCGCATACGGAATGCCGTACTTGGTGCCCGCGTGGCCGATGGCCAGCATCGGCAGCAGCACAATCGTGTTGGCCAGGAAGACCGTCAACACCGCCTGATATGCGGACATGCCGCCTTCAATCAGGCTGGCAGCCAAAGTGTATGCGGGGATGCACATGACCATCCCCACCCAGAGTGCAGCAAAGTGATACCAGCGCCATGTGCGCTGTGCGGCGCTGGTTGGCGCCAGGTCTTCGTTCCACAAATGCGGACTGTCATTGCTCACTGACGCTCTCCTCTTCGGAGATCAGCTGGCTGCGCTGACCTCTTTTGCGATCTCCGCGCGTGGATTGCGCGGGTCCTGGGTCCAGTTCATGTACGGCTTGCCGGTCTGCTGCGGGACCATGGTAATGCATCCTTGCACCGGACAGGTAATTTCGCACAGATTGCAGCCGACGCATTCCTGCTCGTTGACCTGGTAGGTCCGCGTGCCGGTCGCTTCGTCCACCAGCTGGAAGATGGACTGGTGCGACGTATCCTCGCACGCCACATAGCAGCGGCCGCACTTGATGCAGTCGTCCTGGCTGATGTGGGCGATGGTCTTGAAGTTCATGTCCAGGTACTTCCAGTCGGTGGTGTTCGGCACCGCCTTGCCGCGGAAGTCTTCCAGCGTCTTGTAGCCTTTGGAGTCCATCCAGCGCGAAAGACCGTCCTTCATCTCTTCGACGATGCGGAAGCCGTGCAGCATCGCCGCAGTGCAGACCTGCACACTGCCCGCGCCCAGCGCGATGAACTCCGCCGCGTCACGCCAGTTGCTGATGCCGCCGATACCGGAGATGGGAAGCCCCCTGGTTTCAGGATCGCGCGCGATTTCGGCCACCATGTTCAGGGCGATCGGCTTGACGGCTGTGCCGCAGTAACCGCCATGGGTGCTGGCATTTCCGACCATCGGCAATGCAGCCATGCGGTCCAGGTCAATCGAGGTAATCGAGTTGATGGTGTTGATCAGCGAGACTGCGTCGGCGCCACCCTTCTGCGCAGCGCGTGCAGGACGGCGGATATCCGTGATGTTCGGCGTCAGCTTCACAATCACCGGCAGCTTCGTGTGCTTTTTGCACCAAGCCGTCACCTGCTCCACATATTCCGGCACCTGGCCGACAGCGGAACCCATGCCGCGTTCCGGCATGCCGTGCGGGCAGCCGAAATTCAGCTCGATGCCGTCCGCGCCGGTCGCTTCGACCAGCGGCAGGATATGCGCCCAGTAGTGCTCTTCACAAGGCAGCATCAAGGACACCACCATCGCGCGGTCCGGCCAGGCCTTCTTCACGGCCGTGATTTCATCCAGATTGGTTTGCAGCAGGCGGTCGGTAATCAGCTCGATATTGTTGAAGCCGATGACTTCGCGGTTCTTGCCGTAGATGGCCGAGTAGCGCGAGGACACGTTCACAGGCGGCGGATCTTCACCCAGCGTCTTCCACACCACGCCGCCCCACCCTGCTTCGAAGGCGCGGATCACGTTGTAGGCTTTATCGGTCGGCGGCGCGGAGGCCAGCCAGAACGGATTGGGCGCCTTGATGCCGCAGAAATTGATGCTCAGATCAGCCATGGACGCCTCCCTTGGTCGAAATATCGTTATGGATTGCGAGCGCAGCCAGCTTGCCATGCTGGACGGCTTGCACCGTCAGGTCCTGTCCCGGCGCCACACAGTCCCCGCCGGCGTAAATGCCTGGCAGGACGGTGCGGAACTGATCGTCGACATGGATCTTGTCGCCATCCCGCTTCAGCAGCGTCGCCAGCGGATCGTTCAGCGATTCAGTGTCCATGCTCTGGCCGATGGCCTTGAACACGGCATCGGCCGTGATTTCGAAGGTAACGCCAGTGCCGACGAGGCGCGAGCCTTCGAGATGCGTGCGTTCGAAGCGCATGCCACGCACACGGCCCGCTTCATCCAGCAGCACCTGCTTTGGCTGCGCCCAGGTTTGCATGCGCACCTGGTTGGCCTTGGCGATGTCCTGTTCGTGATGTGTGGCGCTCATGGCGTCGAAGCCGCGGCGATAAACCATGGTCACTTCTTCAGCACCCAGGCGCCGGATTTGCACGGCCATGTCGATGGCGGTATTGCCGGCGCCGATCACGATGGCGCGGCGTGGGACCGGCAACTTGGCCAGGTCRCTGGCCTGGCGCAGTTCGGCGATGTAGTCCACGGCAGCCATCAGGCCGGGAGCATCTTCTCCCGTGAGGCCGAGCTGGCGGCTGGCGCCGAGGCCAAGACCGAGGAAGACTGCGTCATATTCGTCATGCAGCGCCTTCAGCTGCACGTTGTCGCCCAGCTTCTGGCCATGGCGGATTTCGATGCCGCCCACGCCCAACAGAAAGTCCACTTCCTTTTGCGCGAAATTGTCGGTCAGTTTGTATTTCGCAATGCCGTATTCATTCAGGCCGCCGGATTTCTCCTGCGCTTCGTAAATCACGACGT
>NZ_JBFRDW010000579.1:0-3968 GCF_052113985.1 Pseudoduganella sp. RAF53_2
GAACAGTTCTTCCGGCAGATCTGCCATCGCCAGGCGCTTGGCGGAATTGCGGAAGCGGCGTGCGTTGGCGTCCGGACGGAACAGGGTCGCGCCGCCATCCGGGAGGCGGTAGGCCTTCATGCCCTCGAAGATTTCCTGGGCATAGTGCAGGACCAGGGTGGCCGGGTCCAGGCTGAACGCAGTGCGCGCTTCGATCTTGGCGTCATGCCAGCCCTGGCCTTCGGTGTAGCGAATGGTCGCCATGTGGTCCGAGAAAATGCGTCCGAAGCCCGGATTCTCCATGAAGCTCGCGCGCTGGTCCGCGCTCACAGGATTCGGGTGCGGCTGATACGCCAGTTTGGATTTTTGTTCGCTGCTCATTGTTCGGCTACTCCTTGTCAACTTCCGGGATTTTTCCCGTCCTAAGCGAGTAGTCTAACACTTGGCTGCGCAATGCACTGCCAGCCACAAGGCGCCGTCGGAGACGCGCTGGACGGAGTGCGGGGTGCGGGCCGGCAGAAAAAGGTAGTCGCCGGACTTGAGCGGGACCTCGGCGCCATCGACGTCGAGCAGGGCTTCGCCTTGCAGCAGGATGACCCACTCGTCCTCTTCCTGCACGTAGAGCTGTGATTCGATTCTGCAGGTGCTGACGATGCGCTCGATGCGCAGGCCGCCGTGGGACAGCAGCGTGTCGAAGCGCTCGCCCTCTGCGGGCGGGGTGGCGCCGGCGAAGAAGTTGGCAACCGTCGTCATCTTAATTCACTCCCAGCAGAACCAGCGCCTGCTGGCGAGCGGCTGCGCGCAGGGAACCGCGCAGCGCTTCGTCGTCCGTGGTGCGCGCCAGCACCATGCCGCCCACGCACAGGGACACAATGGCCTGCGCGCGCTGTTCGGCATCCGGATAATCGGCCAGCGCATGACGATAGACGTGCGTCAGGTTGCGGATCAGGTCTGTGTAAGCCTTCTGCGGAGACAAGCCGGCACGCGCCACGTCGCCGGGCAAGGCGTATAGAGGGCAATGAGAGTCGATATCCGCCAGCACCGCATCGCTCAGGTAAAGATCGAGCAGCCGGCGCGCCAATGAATACGGATCGGGCGGCGGATTCTCCGCAATGCTGACCGCAAACGGATTGCAGCTCGTGAAGCTGGCCACTGCCGCCGCATACAGCTCGTCCTTGCTATCGAAGTGATTGTAAAAGCCACCGCGTGTGAGCCCGGCCTCGGACATGATGTTCTCGATCGACACCTGCTCGAAGCCGTAGCGGTTGAACAGCTTGCGCGCCGACTCGACAATTTTGGCGCGGGTGCGGGCCTTATGTTCGCTTGTGTAGGGCATCGTCATCCTCCTTGGGAGGCATTATCGCCCCGATTCAAATTATGTTCTTGAACATATTTTGGATCGCAGTATTCTCGTCTCCAACACCTCAACACAACCCAGGAGATACCAGATGTACACATTGACTACTTTCCGTTACGTCCCCGAATTCGCCATTGGCCATGTGCGCGAGCTGCGCGTGCGCTGGGCGCTGGAGGAAGCCGGACTGCCCTACGAGATACGCAATGTCGACGACCAGAACTCGCCCGAATTCCGCCAGCAGCAGCCTTTCGGACAAGTGCCGGTTCTGCACGATGGCGACTTCCCGATCTTCGAGTCCGGCGCCATCCTGCTGCACCTGGCGGAGAAAGAACCGAACCTGCTGCCCGCCGATCCGGCTGAGCGCGAACAAGCCAGGATGTGGATGTTCGCAGCGCTCAATACGGTCGAACCGCACACCGGCAATCTGGCCAATCTGCTGTTCTTCCACGCCAATGACGCATGGGCCAAGGAAGCGCGCCCGATGATGGAGGAGCTGGCGAAAAAACGCCTGGGCGCCATGGATACCTGGCTGGCCAACCGCGACTACCTGGCGGGCAGCTTCAGCGCGGCCGACATCCTGATGACGACTGTGCTGCGCCAGCTGGACGACAGCGGCGTGGTGGAGCAGTTCAAGAACCTGCTGGCTTACAAGCAGCGCTGCATGGCCCGTCCCGCCTTCAAGAAAGCGCTGGCCGACCATATGGAGCACTTCGCCGCAGGCAAGGCTGCTTAAAATCGCTTAGGCCGCCAGCGGACGATAGGCGCACTTGCCGGGCACCTCGACCGTCACGACGGTGCCTTTGCCGGCGTCGCTGACCAGCATGATTTGTCCGCCAAGCCGCTTGGCGCGCTCGCGCATGCCAACCAGGCCCCAGCGTCCCGCCGCCTGGCCTGCGGACTGCACGACGTCCGGCAGGCCGCGGCCATCGTCACGCACTGTCAGCGTGAGCATGTCCCTGCCATAGCTGACTTCGTAGCTAATACGCGAAGCCTGTGCGTGACGGGCGGCGTTACGCACGGCTTCCAGCGAGATGGCGCGCAATTCGTCATATACGCAGGGCGTAATCAGGGTCGCGTCGCCGTCCGACTTGCAGGCCAGCGCCAGCGTTGGATGTTCGGCCTGAATCGTTCGGCAAACGTCGTCCGCCAGATCGGTACCGGGTGCAGCCCGCAGATCGTGGACCTTGTCGCGGCCCTCCTCCAGCGCCGACTGGGCGAGATCCAGCGAGCGCTCGATGTCATGGCGCGCCTGCGAGTCGGACGGCAATCGATAGGTGGCCGTCTGCATCTGCAGCAGCGATGCCTGCACTGTTTGCAGCAGCGTGTCATGCAGGTCGCGCGCGATGCGTTCCCGCTCCTCCATGCGCGCTTCGATGCGCCCCGCTACCGCGCGCGAAACCTGGGCAACACGCAGCTTATAGATTGCCCACAGGCCCAGYGCCAGCAAGCCGGCGCACAGTACGCGGAACCAGATGGTCTGATAAAACGCCGGCTGCACGGTGAAGGCCATCACCGCGTCGGACTCGCTCCAGACGCCGTCGTTATTGGATGCCCGCACGCGGAAGCGGTAATCGCCCGGACCAAGGTCAGTGTAGGTTGCGGTACGCGTGAYGCCGCCTTGCTGCCAGCCGCGATCCACGCCTTCCAGCAGATACTGGAACTGCATGCGTTCCGGCATGGTGTAGCTCAGCGCCGTGTAGTCGATCTGCACGCGTCCCGGATTTGCGGGCAATTGATTGCTGCCCTGATCAGACATCGGAAACGCGACACCGTCCACATTCGCGCCGCGCACATAGACCGGCGGCGGAGTCTTGTTCCGCATTTCCGCTTTCGTATCAAGCCAGAACAGGCCTGCGGTGGTGGAGAACCACAGCTTGCCATCTGTGCCTGCAACGGCTGACGGTAACGGGAAAGCAGTCGTCGCCACGCCGCTCAGGCCGTCCTTGTGATCGAGCCGGCGGAAGCTGAAACGATAGCGCGGATCAGCCAGGGCCTTTTCCAGCTCGCGCTTGCTGACAATGGTGACGCCAGCGGAGCCATTCAGCCACAGCGCTCCGCCATAGTCCACAATGCCGGACAAGCCAAGCAGCGCATCGTCCCCCTGCCCGATGACCTGCACGAACTTCTTGCCGTCAAAATGGAATAAGCCGTTCAGGCCACCGATCCAGACGCCATCGCCACTTTCCACGATCTGTTCAGCGGTGCCGACGTGCAGACCATCCTTGACGTCGTAGATTCTGACCTTGCCGTCTTCCAGCACGCGAATGCTGTTGTCCATATAGCCAAACCAGATACGTCCGGCGTGGTCCTGCATGATCCAGTCGGCACGGCGTTTCAGGTCTTTGTAGCCGCCGCCGCGCTGCCACTCGCCGTCTTTCAGCCTGATCACACCTGCGTCGCGTGCAGCGACCCACAAGCCACCGTCCTTGTCCTGCGCGATGGAATGGAACTGCATCGTGGTCGCGTAGTCGGGCAAGGCAATGTGTTCGCGTTTGCCGTCCCTGTAATGCCAGAGTCCATCGCGGCCGCCGGTCCAGACATCGCGGCCGTTTTTGTGGATCACGCTGACGGCGGTATTTTCATTTTGCGGCGGCAGAGCGGCGATCGTCTGATAGCTCGGTGTCTTGACCTC
>NZ_JBFRDW010000580.1:0-3965 GCF_052113985.1 Pseudoduganella sp. RAF53_2
GTGCTGGATCGCGCATCGTCGCTGGGCCAGGTCAAGCCGGGTTATATGGCGGATCTGGTGGCAGTGGAGGGCGATCCGACGGCCGATATCACCACGCTGTACAAGGTTGCCTTCGTGATGAAGGGCGGCACGGTCTACCGCAGGCCGTAGTGGCGCGGCGGCCATGCCCGATTCGTGCGATGATGGGATATGGCCGCGATTCCTTTATTTCCGCTGAATACCGTCCTTTACCCGGACGGCTATCTGCCCCTGCAAATCTTCGAGGTGCGCTACCTCGATATGGTCAAGCGCTGCATTGAACATGGCGAGCAATTCGGCGTGGTGGCGCTGGTGCAGGGCGAGGAAGTGCGCAAACCCGGCAGCCACGAAACACTGAGCGCCGTTGGCACCATGGCGCGCATCGACGAATGGTCCGCACCGATGCCGGGCCTGATGCACGTTGGCTGCATGGGCATGCGGCGCTTCCACATCACCACGGCCGAAGTGTTGAAACACGGCCTGTGGATGGCCGAAGTCACCGACATACCGCCCGACCTGGGCATGCCGATTCCGGCCGACCAGCAGGAAGTGGCCGATATGCTTGGTTCTCTGATCCGTTCGTTGCAGGAGCGCGGCGTGCCGTCCGCGCAGATGCCCATGCGTCCACCGTATCGGCTTGACGATTCGGGCTGGGTCGCCAATCGCTGGTGCGAGTTGCTGCGCCTGACGCTGCCGCAGAAGCAGCTGCTGCTGGGGCAGGAGAACCCCGTCCTGCGGCTGGAACTGGTGCACGATATGTTGACCGAGCATGGCCTGCTGAACTGAGGCTGGCCCCATCGTGCAGCGCTCCGCTGGCCCTGTCGGCGAAACCCGGCCGCGGATACACTGGCGCAAAGGAGATCCGCCCATGTATTTGCCACCCGCCTTTGCCGAAGACCGCACCGAGGTCAAACACAGCCTGATTCAAGCCTTCCCGCTGGCCACGCTGATCGTGCAAACCGCCGATGGCCCGACCGCCGACCTGATTCCCTTCCTGCTTTACCCGGGCGAAGGTGAACACGGCACACTGCGGGCTCACGTGGCGCGCGCCAATCCTGTGTGGAAGGCGCTGGCCGATGGAGCGCCGGTGCTGGTGGTGTTCCAGGGCCCCGAAGCCTACATCAGCCCAAACTGGTACGAAACCAAGCGCACCACCGGCAAGGCCGTGCCGACCTGGAATTACGCCATGGTGCAGGCGCGCGGCACGGCACACGCGGTGGAAGATGCGGCCTGGCTGCGCCGCCTGCTGGACGATCTCACGGACGCGCACGAAGGCACCATGCCCGAGCCCTGGTCCGTCGGCGATGCGCCACCCGATTACATCGCCACCATGATGCGCGCCATTGTCGGCATCGAGCTGCCGGTATCGCAATTGACGGGCAAATGGAAGGTAAGCCAGAACCGCGACATGGCCGACCGCGCCAATATTGCAGCAGGTCTGCGCACGCGCGAATCGGATGAAATGGCGGCCCTGGTGGCCGAGCGCATTACGCAGGGCTGAGCTGTTCTTCCTGGGCGTGCACATGGACGGACCACAGCACGCCTGCAATCAGCAGCACGATCGCTGCGATCTCCAATGGGCGCGGGAACTGCTGCTTGTAGATAAAGCCGTACAGCAGCGCGAACAGCGTCTCGAACAGAATCAGCTGGCCGGACAGCGTGACCGGCACGCGGCGGCTGGCGATATTCCACAGCTGGTTGCCGATCACCGACGCGCCCAGTGCGAGCAGGGAATTGCAGATCCAGAACAGCGTCCAGTCGCGGCCCGACGCCGCGCCTGCAGCGCCAGTCACGTCGCCATGGAAAATGGCGAAGGCAATGYCGCCGATAACGGCGGCAATCAAACCAGTGGAGAGGCCATACAGCGCCGACCATTCCGCGCTGGAGTAATGCGGATTGCGCTTCAGGTAGCGCGCGTTGTCCAGCGTGTACCAGCTCCACGAGAGCAGAGCGCCTGTCGCGCACACCACGCCGATCAAGGTCTTCAGCATTGGCTGGCCAGTGGCCGACGCATGCTGGAACACGTCCACATTAATGCATGCAATGCCGGCGCCGACCACCAGCAACGGCAAAGCCAGCTGGCGCAGCGACACCGCGCCATGGTCATTGCGGCCCATCAGCGTCACGGAAATCGGCAGCACCCCAATGATCAGCGAGGTCGGCGCCACGCCGGCGAACTTCACTCCCAGCGCGAGCAGCATGTAATAAACGATATTGCCGGTCAGCGCATGGCGCAGCAGCGCCATGTAGTCGCTGTGCTCAAGCCGTCCCAGGAGATTGCGCAGCTTCGGCAGCATCAGGCCGAAGGCGATGGCGCCATACGCGGTGTAGCGGCCCACGGCCATTTCGAGTGGCGTGAACGCCGACAGCAGCTCCGGCACAATGAACACCATTCCCCACATCGCGCCCGCCAGCAGGCCGCACAGCACACCGTTCCACATGCAATTTCCCCAATTAAACCTGCGACAGTTTCTCACAGCTTGCGCTATCGTGCCTGATGACGATGATTTCCGGGAGGTGCATGATGGACCAGGCAATCAGCGATGCGCTGCGCAACGAGGCGCGGCCACTGGACACGGACGAGGACTTCGCTTATTTGCTCGACTATATCGGCAGCGCATCGATTGTGCTGCTGGGCGAAGCGACGCACGGCACGCGCGAGTTTTACCGGCTGCGCGCCGAAATCAGCAAGCGGCTGATCGTTGAAAAGGGCTTCGATGCCATCGCCGTGGAAGCCGACTGGCCGGACGCCTTGCGCGTCAGCCGCTTCGTGCAGCACGGCGGCGACGATATGACGGCGGAGCAGGCGCTGTCCGGCTTCAAACGCTTTCCGCAATGGATGTGGCGCAATCACGAGGTCGAGGATTTGATTAACTGGCTGCGCCAGCACAATACCCATGTGGCCAGTGCCGCGCGGCGTGTCGGCTTTTACGGACTGGATCTCTACAGCCTCCAGCAATCGATGCATGCCGTGATCGCTTATCTGGATAAGGCCGATCCGGAAGCGGCAGCGCGTGCCCGCAAGCGCTATTCCTGCATCGACCATTTCGCCGAAGACCCGCAGCGCTACGGCTACGCGACGTCCTTCGGCATGCGTCCCGACTGCGAGGAAGAGGTGGTGCGCCAGCTGATGGAAATGACGCGCAAGGCCGCCAGCCATCTGGAAGAACGCGGCGGCACGGTGCCGGATGAACTGTTCTACGCCCAGCAGGATGCACGCGTTACGCGCAATGCCGAGGTGTATTACCGCTCCATGTTTCGCGGGCGCGACGAGTCCTGGAATGTGCGCGACTCGCATATGGCCGAAACGCTGCAGGCTTTGCGCGAGCACATCGGCCAGCGTACGGGCCGGCCTGCGCGCGTGGTGGTGTGGGCGCATAACTCGCACCTTGGCGATGCGCGGCACACGGAGATGGGCAAGCATGGGCAGCTGAATCTGGGCCAATTGGTGCGCGAGCGTTATCGTCCAGAGGACATCTTCCTGCTGGGCTTTACCACGCATACGGGGACGGTGACGGCGGCCACGGATTGGGATGGACCGGCGGAGCTGAAGCACATCGTGCCTTCGCGCCGCGATAGCGTGGAGCATGTGCTGCACGAGGCGGGCGTCGAACAGTTTCTGCTGCCCCTGCGCGGCGGCGGCAGCCGGCTATCGCGCTTGGGCGATAAGTTTCTGGAGCGGGCGATCGGGGTGATTTACCGGCCCGATACGGAGCGCATGAGCCATTACTTCTACGCCGATGCGGCGAAGCAGTTCGACGCAATCATTCACGTGGACCGCAGCACGGCATTGCGGCCGCTGGAACGCTCGGCCTTGTGGAAACACGAGGAGGCGCCGGAGACTTATCCCTCAGGCCTGTAACGACGCCAGCGACAGCAGGGCAGCGAGGTTCAGCGCCACGCTGGCCCAGTACCAGGCGAGGAACGATCCCTTGACGGTCTTGTGG
>NZ_JBFRDW010000581.1:0-3953 GCF_052113985.1 Pseudoduganella sp. RAF53_2
CAATGAAGAAGTGTACGGCTTTCCGCTCTATTACTACGTTTGGGGATTCGTCTACCGCAAGTCCTTGTTCCAGCGTCTGGAACTACGGCCGCCTGCAACGTGGAGCGAGTTCCTGCAGCTGTGTGAGCGGCTGAAAGCAGCCGGCGTAACGCCGCTGGGTTTGGGTGCGAAGAGCGGCTGGCCGGCAGCGGGCTGGTTCGATTATCTCAACCTGCGTATCAACGGCATCGACTTCCATCGCAAGCTGCTGCGTGGCGATGCGCGCTTCACCGATCCCAAGGTAAGGCAGGTATTTGACGTGTGGGGCGATCTGCTGCGCAAAGACTATTTTTTACCGGCGACGCTGGATCAGGAATGGGACCGTGTGCTGCCATACATCTATCGGAACCATGTGGGCATGACCTTGATGGGTAGTTTTTCTGCCGCCAAGTTCCCGGCGCCGCTAGCGGCCGATATGGGCTTCTTCGCCTTCCCAAGCTACTCGGCCGACATGCCGCAGTACGAAGAAGCGCCGCTCGATGTGCTGGTGTTGCCGGCCACCGGCACCAATCGCAGTGCCCGTAACCGCTTCCTCGCCTATCTCGCCGAAAGCGGAGCGCTGCGCCAGATCGCCGAGGCTGACCAGACATTCTCCACCCAGGCAGATCCGCTGGCGGCGCCGACCTTGCTCAGCGAGAGCACAAGCAGCATCCTCACCCAGGCCGCCGGACTGACCTATTTCTTCGACAGGGATGCGAAGCCCGAGCTGATCGCTCCAGTCTATGATGGCCTGCGCCGCTTTCTGAAGCCGCCATACGACACAGAACAGGCCGTTCAGTTCATCGAGAAATCGCGTCATTGAGCGAATGGGCATAATGTCCGCTCGCGCTGCGCTGCAGCGCTCATTTGCGGAGAACATCATGAAACCCACTCAGTTCAGGCCGCGGTCCCTGCTTATCTGCACAAGTGCCTTGCTGGCGGCTACGGTCTGCGGAACGAGCGCCGCTGAATCCATCGGCGATCATTCCACCGCAACACTGACGCTGTCGAACATGCAGCTGCAAGTGCATGCACTACCCGGCAATACTGGCCCGGCCAGTATCATCATTAATCCTTCCGACTCGTACCAGCGCTTGACGCTTTGGGTCACCAATCTGCCGGCAAGTTCGCAATACGCGTTTGGTTCGGTCGATAACAGTCCTTCGCTCGGCCTCACCAGCGACCATGCGCGTGCCAGCGGTACGATCATGGACACACTGCTGGACGGGACGATCTCCGCATCGGGCGAATTCCAGCCAGGCCAGAACTACTTTGCCAAGGCCATACTTTCAAGTGCCATCTTCCCCCAGCTCACGCCCTTTACCGAAGTGACGTTCTCCGGCCGGGTGTCCGCTCAAGTCACCGGGAACCTGATCGAAGAAGGTATTTCCTTCGCCGGCGCCAGTCTTGGCATCTCGCTTGGCAATCAGAATTACGGCCGGTACATCAATGTACGCAATGGTCCACAAACTCTGGACGAGGATTTCAGCCTTACCTATGTCAACGATACCGCCAACGTGCGGGACTTCGACTGGAGGACCTCCGCCGTGGTCTTCGCGCCCGTTGCGGAACCCAGCCAGTGGCTGATGCTGGCCTTCGGCGGATGCCTGCTGGGCTTTCTGCGCCAGCGTACAAGGGACGCGGTATAAAATAGCGCTCCCGCAGCCCGAATCATTCAACATGCCCGCCATTACCGACTTTCGCAGCCCGGACATTCAACCCGAATTTGATCACCCGCGCGAAGAGCGGCGGCTGGTGGGCAATCCAAAGCGCACAACCTGGAACCATTTCACCAACGCCAGCGGCGAGGTCAATGCAGGCGTCTGGGCTTGCGAAGCTGGCAGCTGGCGCATCGCCTTCGCGGACAACAAGGACGAGTATTTCTACGTGCTCGAAGGCCGCTGCCGCGTAATCGACGAACAGGGTAACGCCGCCGAAGCTGGCCCCGGCGACGCGCTGGTGATCCCGGCTGGTTTCAAAGGCGTGTTCGAAGTTGTCGAACCGATCAGGAAACATTACATCATCGTCGAGCGCAACGCCTGATTTCGCGTCGGCCTATAATGCGGCATGCATAAACGGACCGCTCCCGGCCTACCTGTCGCTGATTTCCACCCAGCGGTGGCGCGATGGTTCGCGTCCACCTTTGCCGGCGCCACCGAAGCGCAGCGCAAGGCCTGGCCGCTGATCCAGGCACACCGCCCTACACTGATCGCCGCGCCGACCGGCTCCGGCAAAACGCTGACCGCATTCCTCGCCGCCATCGATGCCCTGGTACGCGAGGCTGTCGTTGCCCCGCTTCCCGACGAAACGCGCGTGCTGTATGTGTCGCCGCCGAAGGCGCTGTCGAACGATATCCGCGTTAACTTGCTGGCGCCGCTGGAAGGCATCGTCGCCGAACTTGAGGCGATGGACTTGCCGCCCCATGGCATCCGTACCGCCGTGCGTACCGGCGATACGTCCCAGGCCGAACGCAATGCCATGCGCCGCAAGGCGCCGCACATCCTCGTCTCGACGCCGGAATCGCTATACGTGCTGCTTGGCTCGGACAGCGGCCGCGCGATGTTGTCGACGGTCCGCACCGTGATCGTCGACGAGATCCACGCGGTCGCTGGCTCCAAGCGCGGCAGCCATCTGGCGCTCAGTCTGGAGCGGCTGGATGCGCTGTGCGCGAAGCCGCCGGTACGCATCGGATTATCGGCCACRCAAAAGCCGCTGTCGCTGGTGGCCGATTTTCTCAGCGGGACGGGACGCGACTGCGCCATCGTCGATGTCGGCCACGTACGCGCGCGCGATCTCGGTCTGGAGCTGCCACCCGTGCCGCTGGAAGCCGTGATGGCAAACGAAGTGTGGGACCGCGTCTACGACAAACTGGCGGAACTGACTGCCCTTCATCGCACCACGCTGGTCTTCGTGAACACGCGCCGCATGGCCGAACGCATGGCGCGCCATCTCGCGGATCGCATCGGCGCCGAGCACGTGGCCGCGCACCACGGCAGTCTGGCCAAGGAATACCGGCTCGACGCGGAGCAGCGGCTGAAACGCGGCGACCTGCGCGTGCTGATCGCCACCGCTTCGCTGGAACTGGGCATCGATATCGGTGACGTGGATCTCGTGTGCCAGATCGGCTCCCCGCGCAGCATTGCATCCTTCCTGCAGCGCGTCGGGCGTTCGGGGCACCACGTCGGGGGCATGCCCAAAGGCCGTCTGTTCCCGACCTCGCGCGATGACCTGATCGAATGCGCGGCGCTGCTGGATTGCGTGCGCCGCGACGAGCTGGATGTACTGCACATACCTCCCGCGCCGCTGGACGTGCTGGCCCAGCAGATCGTCGCGGAAGTCGGCAATCGCGAATGGAGCGAAGACGAACTGTTTGCGCTGATCCGCCGCGCCATGCCTTACGCGAATCTGGAGCGTAACCGCTACGAGGCGGTGCTGCGCATGCTGAGCGAGGGCTACACCAGCCGCCAGGGCGTGCGCGGCACCTATCTGCACCGGGACACCGTCAGCGGCACCTTGCGTGGCCGCCGCGGCGGCAAGATGACGGCCGTGACTTCCGGCGGCACGATTCCGGATAACGCTGACTTCACCGTGATTCTTGAGCCGAGCGGCCAGAGTGTGGGTACGGTGCACGAGGACTTTGCCGTCGAGAGCATGGCGGGCGATGTTTTCCAGCTAGGGAATACGTCCTACCGCATCCAGCGTATCGAAGCGGGCAAGGTACGCGTGGAAGATGCCCATGGCGCCGCGCCGAATATTCCGTTCTGGATTGGCGAAGCACCGGGCCGCAGCGACGAGCTTTCGCTCGGTGTGGCCCGGTTGCGCAGCGAAATCGATCGCCTGCTGGGCGAGAAGGATAATGGCGATGCGGCCATCGAACATGCGGTGGATTGGCTGTACGAGCATCTTGGGCTGAATGACGATGCCGCGCGCCAGAT
>NZ_JBFRDW010000582.1:0-3951 GCF_052113985.1 Pseudoduganella sp. RAF53_2
GTGGTTTCCGCTGCACAAACGGCGTCCGGTCCGGTGAAGCAGCTGGCTCTGGTCGATGCTTACGCGGCCATGAACAGCAAGTTCTGGGGCGCTTATCGCGTGGCGCGTGCGGCCAGGATTCGCCAAGGCGGATCGCTGACCCTTGTGTCGGGCTTCCTCAGTGTCCGCCCGAGCAAGACCTCCGTGCTGCAAGGCGCGATCAATGCCGCGCTGGAGGCGCTCACTCGCGGGCTGGCGCTGGAGCTGTCGCCAGTGCGTGTGAATGCCGTGTCACCGGGGCTGGTCGCCACGCCATTGTGGGCTGGCCTGAGCGAGGAGAAGCGCGAGGCCATGTATGAAGGTGCGGCCGTACGCTTGCCTGCGCAGCGGGTCGGGCAACCGGAAGACATCGCCAACGCCATCACCTATCTGGTGACGACGCCTTATGCCACCGGGTCTACGGTACTGGTGGATGGCGGCGGGGCGATTGCCTGATTTCGGACCGGTCCACATCTGCCTTGGGCGTCCACACCGTACCGATGGACAGCGATTTCAGCTTCTTCTTGCGGCCGTACCACAGATTCACGACGCCGCGCGAGACGAAGACTGCGGAGAACATCGACGTCAGGATGCCCAGGCAGTGCACCACCGCGAAGCCGCGCACCGGACCGGAGCCGAATATCAGCAACGCCAGGCCGACGATCAGTGTAGTCACGTTGGAGTCCAGAATGGTGCGCCACGCATGGCTGAAGCCAGTGGCGATTGCGGCCTGCGGATTGGCGCCGTTGCGCAGCTCTTCGCGGATGYGTTCGTTAATCAGCACGTTGGCATCGATCGCCATGCCGAGTGCCAGGGCGATTGCCGCGATGCCCGGTAACGTCAGCGTTGCCTGCATCATCGACAGGATGGCGATCAGCAGCAGGACGTTGATGCCCAGTGCCAATACGCTGAAGAAGCCGAACAGCGCATAGTAAGCAATCATGAAAACCGCGATCGCTGCAAAGCCGTACAGCGTGGAGTGATAGCCTTTGGCGATGTTCTCGGCGCCGAGTTGCGGACCGATGGTGCGCTCTTCGATAACGTCCATCGGGGCATACAGCGCGCCAGCGCGCAGAAGCAGTGCGAGTTCGCGGGAATTTTCCATGCTGCCCATGCCGCTGATGCGGAAGGCGTTTCCGAGTTCAGACTGAATGACGGCGACATTCAATACTTCCGGTTTGCCCTTCTCATACAGCACAATGGCCATCTTCTTGCCGACACGGTCGCGGGTCGCCTCGCGTATCTTGCGGCTGCCTTCGCCGTTCAGATCCACCACGACAGCCGGCTGGTTGTTTTCGTCCAGCGTTGGCGTGGCGCCTGTGATGTAGTCGCCGGTCAGGACGATGTCTTTGTACAGCACGACTGGCGCGTCTTTTCCTGCCGTGAATAGCTCGGAGTCCGTGGGGATGGTCGCCGTGGCTTCGGTGCCGCGTGTGATGGATTCGTCCACCATGCGGATTTCCAAAGTGGCAGTGCGGCCGATGATGGCTTTGGCGCGTGTCACGTCCTGTTCGCCCGGCAGCTGCACGACGATGCGGTCGGCGCCTTGCTGCTGGATGATCGGTTCGGCCACGCCCAACTGATTCACACGCTTGCTCAGGGTGGTGATGTTTTGCTGTATGCCGTTGTCCATCATGGCCTTCAGCGCTGCGGGCTTGATGGTGACGGTCAGCTTCAGGTCGTTACCGTCCGTGCCCTCGTTGATCAGCAGGTCGGGCTGTTGATCGCCCAGTATGGCTTTTGCTGCCTGGCGCGCGGCGTCGTCGCGGAACTTGATGATCACGGCGTTGCCCACGCGATCTATCCCCGCGTGACGCACGTTCTTGTCGCGTAGCTGCGTGCGCACGGTCGCTTGTATGCTCTGGATGCGCTTGTTCAGCACGGCCTTGGTATCGACCTGCAGCAGGAAGTGCGCGCCGCCGCGCAGGTCCAGGCCGAGGTACATCGGGAATGCGCCCAGCGTATGCATCCAATGCGGCGCGTTCGAGATCAGATTGGCGGTGACGACATAGTTTGGATCATCGGGGTCTGGATTCAGCGCTTTGTCCAGCGCCAGACGGGCCTTGAACTGGGCGTCGGTGTCCGGGAAGCGCACCTTTACCGATTGAGTGGCGCCCGAATCGAAGGCGATGCCGTCCTGCCTGATGTTGTTCTTCTTGAGTGCTGCCTCCACTTGGCCCGCCATAGCGGAGCTGACCTTAACGGTGGCTTTGCCGCTGGTGATCTGCAGCGCAGGCGAGTCGCCGAAATAGTTTGGTGCCGTGAAGAGTGCGCCCAGTAGCACGATGACGGCAATGACGATGTATTTCCAGACAGGATAGCGGTTCATGTCTCTTTTAGTTGGTTTGTTAAAGAAGAAGCCGACTACTACTGCGCGCAGCCACAAGCTGTGGCTGGCATCTGGAAATTCCAAGGGGGGTTAGAAAAAAATAAATGGCGCTGCGAGTGAAGGTGGGGAAGCGCCGCTGCGCTGAGGCAGCGGCGCCTTGGCGTTAAGGCTGCCAGTTGACGTTCACTGTGGCCGTGCCGCTGGCGGGCGTGGTGAAGGTATGGTTGCTGCCGCCTTCCCACACGGTGGGGTTGGCGCTCTTCTTCAGGAATTTGAAGCTGATCGTGGAAGAGGCGGGGACGCTGACGTCGGTGTACCAGGTCGGGTAGCTGTAGACGACCTGATTGAACAGCGCGCCAAGCGGTGCAGTATCGCTCCAGTTGGTCAATTCGAATTTGTCACCGGTCAGGTAGACGTTCTCGCCCGACACCGTCGTCGCGTTGTTGACGACAAAGCGCAGGCTGATTTGCGGGCCGGAGAGAATTTCGAAAGTGCCCCATGTGTCGCTGCTGACGGCGCCGGAAGTCACAACGCTGACGTTGTACAAGCCCGCGGCCACGCTCGGCACCAGCGCCTTGATCTGCGTGTCTTCCCACGAGAGGATATTGGCGCCGCTTACCGAAGTCGTCCCAAACTTCACCGTACCCGCCGTCGCACCGAAGCCGCGGCCGTCGATGGTGACGGTCTTGCCCGGCATGGACATATTCGGCCCAACGTGCCCCAGTTTCGGCGAAGTCGAAGCCGCCGCGAACTGCCACACCGCGACCGCACCGGCAGCCAGCGTGAAGTTGCTGACCGCGCCGTTGGACGCAACGGTGATGTTATTGCCATTCAGTCCCAGGCCATTCAGCACATCGGTATAAGTGCCGGCGGGCAAACCCGCGATGAAGCCGGAAATCGGCGTCGCAGTCGACAGATTGCGATTGATTGCCACCACCGCCACATTGCCGCCGAAGTTGCGCTCATAGATCAGCACATCGTTATTCACCCAGCGCTGCTGTGTGGTGCCGTAAGCGATGGCGGGATTGGATTTGCGCAGCGGCGCCAGGCGCGCAATCATCTTGTACGCCGTGGTGGTGTTGGCGAAGGACGTCATCATCGCGCGGTTGTCGGGATCGCCCGTGCCCTGCATATACTGCTCGGTGCCATAGTAAATCGCCGGTACACCGCGCGAAGTCAGCGTGAAGGCGAGCGCCTGTTCCAGCTTGCGTCCACTGGCGCCGGATACCTGGAAGCGCGGCATATCGTGGTTGTCGATAAAGGTCACCTGGTCGCCCACATGCGAATACTGGCTGGAGGTATCGGTGATCATCTGATTCAGCGACGTCATGTTCGACGTGCCGTCCTTGAACACCTGGCGCACCCGCTGGGCGAATTCGAAGTCCAGCAGGCTCATACCACTGCGATTCGCGAAGTAATGGTTGGCGGGATCGACTTCGTCCGGGCTGAGGAACCACTCGCCGAAGGTGAATACCGGCTTGTAACTCTGGACGTAAGCCATGAAGTTCTTTTGCCAGCCGAAGGGCATATGCTTCACCGCGTCCATGCGGATGCCGTCGATGCCCAGGTCCAGCCAGACCTTGATCGCGGCCTTCATGTATGTG
>NZ_JBFRDW010000583.1:0-3944 GCF_052113985.1 Pseudoduganella sp. RAF53_2
CGATAAATCCCGAGCAAGGCCCGTGAAAATGTGTGCATGTGAACCTCCGCATTCCCCTAATGATGCGTCACTTAGCACTTTCTATTTGATAGTCATATTAGAYGGTTCAGCTGAAGATTAAAATTTGAAAGTTTTGAAATATTAGCTCAGCCGGTATCTGGCCTTGCATAGCGCAATTGACGTATTACCGCCTGCTAGTGGAAGGGTTACCCTTTTATGGTTGCGTTTGCAACAAAACTGGGTGTATTGGCGCGAATTGATGAGAAACGCGTCCAATCATTTTTTAAGAAAAGAATCGATTCCCCACCGCTAGTTCAATACGAGGTAAGCAATCATGAGCAGCGTTCTTCAGATCGACGAAACAAGCGGGGTCCAAAACGTTCAGGGCACCCTCAGCACCAATGACACATCAATTGGCAATTTTCCTCCCGAGTTCGATGCCATTCTCGCCGCAGTGACAGCGGCTGGCACCGGCACCGGGCAGAGTGCGACCGGGGCCGCAGTCAGCGGCGCCACCAGTGCAAATCCCTTGGGTGCCAATGCACTTTCATTCGGACCCAATGTAAATGACGTGGCATTTGTGGTCGCAGCCGGCACCTACAGCGGCCTCATGACGACAAACGGCACGAAAATATTCTTATATGTCTATCCAGGCGACAATAACGTTGTGCTGGCACGGGAAGGAACTGCCGGCGGCATTGCAGACCCGAGCGGAAGGCTGGCCTTYGCCATCTACCTCGATACGGGGACCGTGGCACCCGGCGACGCCGGYGCCACCGGCGCCAAGGTCTGGCTGGCGCAGTATGACTCGCTGCTCCAGCCCGACGCTACCAACCCCAATGACCTTGTATTCCTTTCCAACGTTCTGAATTACCAGGTCAATACGCTACAGAGCTTCAGTCTTGAGAAAGCGCCCTCCGGGCAGAATCTATTCCTGATGTTCGGTCACGCCAAGGACCCRGCAACGGCCGGTGACGATGTCGCCCTGGTCGTGACGGCGGCCGACGCCCAGGCCGGCGGCACAGTGAACTCCAGCCAGGGCGGTACTGATGCAACGATTGGCACGAACAACCAGATGATCGATGCCAATCACGGCCTGATCTTCACTTTCGTGACCAATGCGAATCCCGACTTTACGGTGCCAAATCTTACGCACGCGGAAGCGACCACCGCTGCCGATATTCAGTTTGAGGGGCTGGCTGCAGCGACCATGGCATCGTTTGTCGTGTCACAAACCCAGCCGAACCAGCAAACCACCACGGTTAAAGTCAGCGCCTTCAATACGGCGCTGGAAACCGGCACCGCCTATGTACCGGGACTGCACAACGACTCTCACATCGACGTGACCTCGGTCACGGTGCGGGACCCCAGCGGCACCATTCTCGAGAAGTCGGATGGATCGGTGAATACCGCCAACCTGAGTATCTCGATTGTCAATGGCATTGCCACCATCACCGGCGCAAAAGCCGACTACACCATCGAATACACGACGACCGCCTCGCACAATCGGGTGGAAATCGACAACGTGGGCTCAGGCGCCACAGACAATGCCAAGTTCGACATCGGCAATTTCAAACTTCAGACCGGCAGCGACAATGTGCAGCCGCTGGCCGACCTGGGGTTTGCCGACGATGCACCAACCGCCGCCGCGTCCTTGGGGGCCGGCGCCGTGGCGCATGACGAGACTGTCGGCAACCAGGCCGATGCGAACGACACCACCGCGGCAGCCGTAGTTTCCTTGTTCAGTGGCGTCACTACCACCAGCAGCCAGATGGCAGCAGGCTACGCACAAGGATCCGCGTCGGTGATCGATTCAAGCGCCAGTGTGGGCGGCGCGGATGGACTGGCCAGCACCGTCTACTCGCTTGCCGTATCGGCTGCTGGCGTCGACTCCGGACTTGATACCGTGGCCGGTGACAGCATCTTCCTGTTCAAGGAAGGCGACCTGGTCGTTGGCCGGATCACTTCTGCGGGCGCCGACAACGGTAAGGCGGCATTCGCGGTAGCGATCAACTCGTCCACCGGTGTGCTCAGYATGGCGCAGTACAACGCCATCAAGCATCCCACTGGCGGCACTTCCAGTCCCGATGAATCACTCTCGGTCGCCAATACCGCGCTGCTGGCCGTCGTCACCGTCACGGACGGCGATGGGGACCCTAGCTCCGCTTCGGTGGCAATCGGTGCGCGCGTCTCGATCCAGGACGATGGCCCGAGCGCCGCAGCGGCTCTTGGCACGGGCCAGGTGCGGCATGACGAAACCGTTGGTAATCAAGGCGACGCAGACGACAGCACAGCTGCGGGTGTGATCTCCCTCTTCTCCGGCGTGACAACAACCGGCACTCAGATGGCGGCCGGTTACGCGCAAGGCTCGGCCTCCGTGATCGACTCAAGCGGCAGCAGCGGCGGCGTCGATGGACTGGCCAGCACGGCCTACTCGCTCGACGTATCGGCKGCAGGCGTCGACTCCGGCCTCGATACCGTGGCTGGCGACAGCATCTTGCTGTACAAGGAAGGCAGCCTTGTTATAGGTCGCATCTCTTCCGCGGGCGCCGACAAYGGCAAGGCGGCGTTCGCAATTGCGATCAATTCCTCCACCGGTGTGCTCAGCATGGCGCAGTACAACGCCATCAAGCATCCGACTGGCGGAACTTCCAGCCCTGACGAGTCGCTGTCCATTAACAACGCCGCCCTGCTTGCGGTTGCAACCGTGACCGATGGCGATGGCGATACCAGTGCGGCATCGGTGGCAATCGGCGCGCGCGTGTCGATCCAGGACGATGGCCCAAGCGCGGCRGCAGCSCTTGGYGCAGGCCAGGTGCGGCATGAYGAGACAGTGGGKAAYCARGCYGACGCCGACGATACAACTGCCGCGGGCGTGATCTCCTTRTTCTCCGGCGTGACAACGACCAGCACCCAGATGGCGGCAGGCTATGCGCAAGGCTCGGCCTCCGTGATCGATTCGAGCGGCAGCAGCGGTGGCGTTGACGGCATCGCCAGCACGGTGTACTCGCTCGATGTATCGGCAGCGGGCGTTGATTCGGGCCTCGATACCGTGGCTGGTGACAGCATCTTGCTGTACAAGGAAGGCAGCCTGGTTATTGGACGCATCTCTTCCGCGGGCGCCGACAACGGCAAGGCGGCATTTGCGATTGCGATCAATTCGTCCACCGGTGTGCTCAGCATGGCGCAGTACAACGCCATCAAACATCCAACTGGCGGCGCTGCCAGCCCCGATGAATCACTCTCGGTTGCCAATGCGGCGCTGCTTGCCATCGCGACCGTCACCGATGGCGACGGCGATGCCAGTACCGCATCGGTGGCAGTCGGTGCCCGCGTCTCCATCCAGGACGATGGTCCGAGCGCTGCAGCAGCGCTTGGCACAGGCCAGGTACGGCATGACGAAACCGTAGGCAATCAAGCCGACGCAGACGACACTACGGCTGCCGGCGTGATCTCCCTCTTCTCCGGCGTGACAACCACAAGCACCCAGATGGCGGCAGGTTATGCACAAGGCACAGCCTCCGTGATCGATTCAAGCGGCAGCAGCGGCGGTGTCGACGGCATTGCCGGTACCGTCTATTCGCTTGCCGTATCGGCTGCCGGCGTTGATTCGGGCCTCGATACCGTTGCCGGCGACAGCATCTTCCTGTTCAAGGAAGGCAATCTGGTGATCGGACGGATCTCGTCCGCAGGTGCCGACAATGGCAAGGCGGCGTTCGCGGTTGCGATCAATTCCTCCACCGGTGTGCTCAGTATGGCGCAGTACAACGCCATCAAGCACCCGACTGGCGGTGCTTCCAGCCCGGACGAGTCGCTGTCTGTCGCTAACGCCGCCTTGCTGGCCGTGGCCACAGTAACGGATGGCGATGGCGATACCAGTGCCGCATCGGTGGCAATCGGCGCGCGCGTGTCGATCCAGGACGATGGCCCAAGCGCGGCAGCAG
>NZ_JBFRDW010000584.1:0-3939 GCF_052113985.1 Pseudoduganella sp. RAF53_2
GCTTGAAGCTGGGAGTGCACCATCGGCAGTTCGTTGGGCGAATGCTCGGTGTCGAGCAGCAGCCAGTCGAAACCGGCGTTGGCCAGGACTTCGACCGTGATATGGCTCRACAGACCGGACCAGCAACCCAGCTGCGTTTTGCCGGTTAAGATCGCGTGCTTGAACGTGTTGATCGGTAGATTCATGTGCGGACTCCGTGGACTAGGTTGAACTGCAGGAATTCAATTCGTTTGCCGTGGCATGACAATCAGTAAAGTCATCGTACAACTACACGATTTTTACTTCAAGCTGGAAATGCTGCAGACGCACATAAACTGAGAAAATAGGCTTATATCGCCTTCAGTGGCGGAATGTTTGCCATAAAATTGCGGCAGCAATTCCTGTGCGGAAAATTGCTTAGTTGTATGATCTCTTGAATACTGTCGGGTTCGAACTATGTTTAGTGAGTAGCCAACCCTCAGAGGAGACGATCATGCATGCGATGGTGAGAACCTATTCCGGTGCAGGCGCGAAGCAGCTGTTCGATGTGCTGGAAGAACGCAAATCCGATGTCGAGGCGAATCTCAGGAATGTGCCCGGGCTGGTCAGCTACACGCTGGTGCGCGGCGACGACGGCGGGATGTCGGTGACGGTCTGTAGGGACAAAGCGGGCATCGACGAAAGCCTGAAAGTGTCGCGCGACTGGATTCAGAAAAATGCGCCTGGCGTTCTTGCCAATCCGCCAGCTATCTCGGACGGCGTCGTCGTGGTCCACATCAATTAGGGACGTGCTTGACGCCGCACGGCTGACACTACCGTGGCGCAGGCGCTAGCCATCAGCGCTGCCATGCGGCTCGCTGGTGCGGCTGGACGTGTTCAGGCGGCGATGGCGGGTGTTAGAATCGGCGCATGTTTGAGATCAGCCAGTTGCGATGCTTTATCGCCGTCGCCGAGGAACTTCACTTTAGCCGGGCCGCCGAGCGTCTGAATATGACGCAGCCGCCTTTGAGCCGTCAAATCCAGCTGCTGGAACATAACGTCGGCGTGCAACTGCTCGATCGCAGCAGCCGCGTCGTGCGTCTGACTGCGGCAGGAAAGGCCTTCCTGCCCGAAGCGGTGCGCATCATACGATTGGCCGATGAGGCGGGCCTGATGGCACGCCGCGTCGCGAAAGGCGAGCAGGGAAGTCTGGCGATCGGGTTTACGTCGGCATCCGGCTACACGCTGCTGCCGGAAGTGGTGCGCCGTCTGCGTGAGCGGACGCCGGGTATTGCGCTGTCGCTGAAGGAGTTGGTCAGTACGGCGCAAGTGGAGGCGCTCGATGCCGGCCAGCTGGATATGGCCCTGATGCGGCCGCTGGCGCTGCACGGCGAGCTGGTAAGCCTGCCGATTGCAAAGGAAGGCATGCTGCTGGCGATTCCGGAACGCGAGGCTGACACCTGGCCGGAGGAACCCACGCTGGCCAGCCTGCATCGCCGTCCCTTCATCATGTATTCACCGCACGAAGCGCGTCCGTTTTACCAGATGCTGACCGGCCGCTTCGAACGCGAGGGCGTGGTGCCCGATGTGGTCGAGCATATCGGCCAGGTGCACACCATGCTGGCGCTGGTCAGCGCGGGTATCGGCGCCGCGCTGGTTTCGGAAGCCTGTGCGCGTCTGCAATTCGACGGCGTGGTGCTGCGCCGCATTGCCACCGAGCCGGTAAGTACCGTCTGTACCTACCGGCGCGATAACGAGAATCCCATTCTGCAGCTGTTCATCAACGAGATTCTGCCGACTTTCCCCGGCGCGTGCTGAGGCGCTTCAGCGCACCAGGCAAGGGCGCTTGTTATCGAACTTCCAGTTCGGCACCAGGAACTGCATGGCGACCGCATCGTCGCGCGCGCCGAGACCCATGTTCTTGTAGGCCTGGTGCGCTTTCTCCAGTTCCGCTTCATCGAGTTCGATGCCCAGACCCGGTTTGGATGGAATGTGCACCAGCCCGCCCTCGATTTTCAATGGCTGTTTGGTGAGACGCTGGCCATCCTGCCAGATCCAGTGGGTGTCGATGGCGGTGACTTTGCCCGGCGCCGCTGCGCCTACGTGAGTGAACATCGCCAGCGAAATATCGAAGTGGTTGTTCGAGTGCGAGCCCCAGGTCAGGCCGAACATCTGGCATAGCTGCGCTACCCGCACGGAACCCTGCATGGTCCAGAAGTGCGGGTCGGCCAGTGGAATGTCGACCGATTGCAGCTGGATCGAGTGCGCCATCTGGCGCCAGTCGGTGGCGATCATATTGGTGGCAGTCGGCAGGCCGGTAGCTCGGCGGAATTCCGCCATCACTTCGCGGCCCGAGAAACCGTTTTCCGCGCCGCATGGATCTTCGGCATAGGCCAGGATGCCGTGCTTGTCGCGGCACACGCGAATGGCTTCATTCAGCGACCAGGCGCCGTTCGGGTCCAGGGTGATGCGCGCGTCCGGGAATCGCTCGTGCATGGCGATGATGGCTTCCATCTCCTCATCGGCAGACAGCACGCCGCCTTTCAGCTTGAAGTCGTTGAAGCCGTAACGCTCGCGTGCGGCCTCGCACAGGCCCACGACAGCTTCCGGCGTCAGTGCTTCTTCGTTGCGCAGGCGGGACCATGCGTCGCCTGCATCAGGTTCGCTGCGGTAATTCAGATTGGTTTTCTTGCGGTCGCCCACGTAGAACAGATAGCCCAGCATCTCCACTGCATTACGCTGCACGCCTTCGCCCAGCAGCGCGGCGACAGGCACGTTCATGAACTGGCCGAGCAGGTCGAGCAGTGCGGATTCGACCGCGGTCACCGCGTGAATGGTGGTGCGCAGGTCGAAGGTCTGGTTGCCGCGGCCGCCGGAATCGCGGTCGGCAAACGCGGAGCGCATGGCGTTCAGAATGTTGTTGTACTCGCCCAGCGTCTTGCCGATGACGAGGGATCGCGCATCTTCAATCGTCTGGCGGATCTTCTCGCCGCCTGGCACTTCGCCCAGACCGGTATTGCCCGCGCTGTCTTTCAGGATGACGATGTTGCGAGTGAACCAGGGGCCGTGCGCGCCGCTCAGGTTCAGCAGCATGCTGTCCTGGCCGGCGACTGGCACGACGCGCAAGTCGGTAACGATAGGAGCGCTGGTAACGGTAGTGTTCATATTAATTCCGTAGGGTTGGATTATTGATTGAGCGATTTCACGAGCTTGACGCGTTTGATGTCGCCGACGACGAAAAGATAGCAGGCAATGGCCAGCGCCGCATTGGCGCCGACGAAGACCAGGGCGCCGGCGAAGGAGCCGGTGGCTTCGACGATGTAGCCGATCACGATTGGCGTGGTGATGCCGGCGGTGTTGCCAAAGGTATTGAACAGGGCGCCACTCAGGCCACCGGCTTCCTTGGGCGAGGTGTCCGACACCACCGCCCAGCCCAGCGCACCAACGCCTTTGCCGAAGAAGGCCAGCGACATCACGGCGACGACCAGCATATCGGCCTGGATGTAGTTACAGGCGATCATACTCATCGACATCATCATGCCGATCACGATCGGCACTTTGCGCGACACCGACAGCGAGTATCCGCGCTTGGCAAGGCGGTCCGACAGCCAGCCGCCGGCCACGCCGCCCAGGAAGCCGGCGATGGCGGGCAGGGAAGCGACGAAGCCCGCTTTGAGGATCGTCATATGGCGTTCCTGTACCAGGTAGACCGGGAACCAGGTGAGGAAAAAGTAGGTCAGCGTGGTGATGCAATACTGGCCGATATAGACGCCCAGCAGCATGCGGTTGGACAGCAGT
This sequence comes from Pseudoduganella sp. RAF53_2, assembly GCF_052113985.1. NCBI lineage: Bacteria > Pseudomonadati > Pseudomonadota > Betaproteobacteria > Burkholderiales > Oxalobacteraceae > Pseudoduganella > Pseudoduganella sp. RAF53_2. Next base: position 3,757 of record NZ_JBFRDW010000584.1, read on the forward strand.
TCCTTGATGCAGGCCAGGGTGTTCACCTGGCTGGCCTGCCTGGTGGCGCCGCCGCTTTCCAGATCAACCAGCGCGCCGCCTTCTCGGATGTATTGCAGTTCACTGCTGCTGATGGATGGATGGTCTTTCGGGCCGTAGATGGTCTTCATCCACACGAAGGCCATCAGGATGCCCAGGCTACCC
>NZ_JBFRDW010000585.1:0-3914 GCF_052113985.1 Pseudoduganella sp. RAF53_2
CTCATATCGTCCTTGCCGTCGTGGCCATCGAAATGGCCACCCAGGCTGAGATTGACCACGCATGGCCGGCCCAGCTTTTTCGCCTCCGCGAAAATCCAGCGTACGCCTTCCACGATGGCGCTGTTCTCGAAATTGGTCTTGCAGATCAGATAGTCCGCGCCGGTGGCAATGCCGGTATAAGGATCGCCCTGGCCACCGCAAATCCCCGCCACGTGGGTGCCGTGGCCTTCGGTATCTTCGCTGGCCGTCATCGCCGCGCCGGTCAGCACCTTGCCCAGAGCGCTGTAGCCCGGACCGGGACCCTGCCCCGCGATTTCCTGGTCCCAGATCTYCAGCACGCGGCCGGCAAATGCAGGATGGGTGAGATCGATGCCCGTGTCCACAATGCCGAGGACGACGCCTTTGCCGCTGACCTTATTCTGCTTGATGAACTTCGGCACGCCAGCCAGCGGCACGGCGATATCCAGAGGCTTCATGCGGCGCGGCGCGGACACGCGCTCCACATCGGGCGAACCGGCAAAGCGCATCAGTTTACTGGCCGGGACAATTGCGGTCGCCACGTCGCCGCTGCCCCACACCAGCGGCACGCCGGCAATCGATTTGGGCGCCCCGTCCTTGCAGCGCACCAGCACGTGATACGTTTGTTCCGCCGACGGCTGCAGGCTGCGCAGCGCCAGCGTCAGCGTGTCGCCCAGCGCCTTGCGCCGCGTTGGCGCCACCACCATTGCCGCCAGGCTGGCCGACAGTTTGCATCCCTTCGATTTGGATCTGGTCGCCATGTCCCGCCTCCTTTTCCGAAAGTTGTGGAAGGAGTATGCGCCTGTCTACCGCTGCGGCCAAACGAAAGTTGGAGATTGCATGATGATTCCGAATATCCGGAGGTGCGCTCTCTGGTATTGTCTTGCGATCCGTAAATCACCAATTACATCGGGACACACATGCGTTTCATCCTCTCCTTCCTGGCCCTGCTGGCCGCCGGTTCCGCCTCCGCCGACCGTCTTACCCTTGATCGAATTCAGTCCGACCCCGCCCTTTCCGGCGCCGGCGTGCGCGCGCTGAAAGTGTCGCCGGACGGCGCCCGCGTGACCTTCCTGCGTGGCCGCGAAGACAACCAGTTCCAGCTCGACCTGTGGGAATACAATATGAAGGACAAGACCACGCGCCGCCTGGTCGACTCCAAAGTGCTGGTCCCGGAAGAGAATCTGTCCGATGCCGAAAAAGCACGCCGCGAGCGTGAGCGCACCGCCGCCCTGAAAGGCATCATCAGCTACAGCTGGTCACCGGACGGCAAGCAATTGCTGGTGCCGATTGCCGGCAATCTGTACCTGGTTGACCTGTCCAAGCCGGACCAGGCGCGCATGGTCGCCTCCGGCAATGTGATCGATCCGAAGATTTCTCCGAAGGGCCGCTACGTTTCCTTCGTGCGCGACCAGAACCTGTACGTGATCGACCTGAAGACCGGCAAGGAACGCCAGCTGACCACTGACGGCAAGGGCACCGTACATAACGGCGAAGCCGAATTCGTGGCGCAGGAAGAGATGCATCAGTTCACCGGTTACTACTGGGCGCCGGACGATTCCGCCATCGCCTTCCGCTGGTACGACGAAGCGCAAGTGCCGGTGGCACGCCGCTTCGAAATCTACGCCGACCGCACCGACGTGGTCGAGCAGCGCTACCCTGCCGCCGGCGATCCGAATGCGATCGTGGGCCTGAAGATCGTATCGCCTGAAACCGGCGTGATCCGCGATGTGGACCTGGGCGCCAACAAGGATATCTACCTGGTGCGTGCCGACTGGAGCGAAGACGCCAGGTCGCTGTTCTTCCAGCGCCAGTCGCGCGATCAGAAAACGCTGGAGCTGATCTCGGTCGATACCGCCTCGCTGGCGCAGCGCCCGATCCTGAGCGAGACGTCGAAGACCTGGACCACCATCAGCGACGACCTGCGCTTCCTGAAAACGGGCAAAGGCTTCATCTGGTCGTCTGAGCGCACCGGCCGCAATCACCTGTACCTGTACGATATGAACGGCAAGCTGCTGCACGCCATTTCCAAGGGCGAGTGGGGCTTCGACAATGTGCTGGCGCTGGATGAAAAAGCGGGTAAGGTCTACGTGGCCGCCAACAAGGATGCCGTGTACGACAAGCAGGTGTATGTGCTGAATCTGGACGGCTCCAATGCCGACAAGCCAAAGCGCATCACCCAGGCCGACGGCTGGCATGAGGCTTCGTTCTCGCGCAATGGCGAAGTGTTCGTGGACACCTGGTCCGATCCTTCGAATCCGCCGCAGGTTTCGATCCGCCGTCCGGATGGCGCTTTCGTGGCGTGGGTGGATCACAATGAGATCAACGCATCGCACCCGTATTACAAGTACAAGGCGGATCTGCTGCCAACGGAATTCGGCAGCATGAAGTCCAAGGATGGCCAGACCATGTACTACTCGCTGATCAAGCCATGGCATTTTGACGCGAACAAGAAGTATCCGGTGTACGTGTCCACCTACGGCGGCCCGCACTCGCAATACGTGAAACGTTCGTGGGAAGGCAGCCACTTCGATCAGTACATGGCGCAGCAGGGTTACGTCGTGTTCCGCCTGGATAACCGCGGTTCCGCACGCCGCGAGCGCGTGTTCACCGATGCGAACTACCGCAACCTGGGCAAGGTGGAAGTGGAAGACCAGCTGACCGGCATCGACTGGCTGGGCACGCAGTCTTACGTCGATCCGAAGCGCGTTGGCGTGTACGGCTGGAGCTTCGGCGGTTTCATGGCACTGCGCCTGCTGTCGCAGGGCTCGGACAAGATTGCGGCCAGCGTATCGGGCGCTCCGGTGACCGACTGGCGCCTGTACGACACCCACTACACCGAGCAGTTCATGGATAAGCCATCCGAAAACCCTGATGGCTACAAGGACTCCACCGTGTTCTCCCACGTGGACGGCCTGAAGTCCAAGCTGCTGCTGTTGCACGGCATGGCCGACGACAACGTCCTGTTCACCAACACCACCAAGATGATCGACGCGCTGGTCAACCGCGGCGTGCAGTTCGAGCTGATGACCTATCCGGGCGCCAAGCACGGTGTGTCCTCGCGTGTCGCCAAGCGCCACGTTCAGGCCTATATCGACGCCTTCTTCCGCAAGAACCTGCACCCGGAATCGAACTGATTCATCCCTCCGCAAAGAACTGGCTGGGTGACTGGCCGAACTGCTTGCGGAACATGGTGGAAAAGGCGCTGGGGCTTTCATAGCCCAGCGCCAGCGCCACATCAATCACCTTCTCTCCTGTCGCCAGCAATTCCAGCGCGCGCAGCAAGCGCGCCTGCTGGCGCCACTGGCCAAACGTCATTCCCGTTTCTTTCGTAAAAAGGCGCTGGATCGTCTTCATGTCCAGCGACAGGCGCCTGGCCCAATCGGCCATGGTCGACGAATCGTCCAGGCGCTGTTGCAGCAGTTCGCAAATGCGCAGCAGGCGTGGATCGGAAGGCAACTGAAGGTGCAGCGGCAGCACCGGCAAGGCGCGTACTTCATCGAGGATCAGCCGCATCAGGCGCCCGTCGCGTGTACCCGGCAGATAGGGCTGCTTCACGTCCATCGCCGCGCGCATCAGTTCACGCAACAGGGGCGAGATGCCGACGGCCTGCGTGACTTCCATCAGATTGCGCGCGGCATCGGTCGCCACCAGCAGGCTGCGCATATGCACCTCGCCAATGCACCAGATTTCGTGCATCATGCCGGCCACCATCCAGATGCCGCGCGTGGGCGGCACGACCCAGCGCCCGGCTTCGGTTTTCACTACCATCACACCGCGTACGGCGTAAATCATCTGGTGCTTGGAATGCAGGTGCGGCTTGATGTGCCAGCCCGCGGGATAATCGGTCGCGCGGCCGGCAATGGGCGATTGCACTGCCTCGATCTCCTTGAGCG
>NZ_JBFRDW010000586.1:0-3906 GCF_052113985.1 Pseudoduganella sp. RAF53_2
GACCAAGGCCGACCATCACGCTGCCGGCGGCAAACACGCTGGCGATGCCATGGCGGTACACCGCGACAGTCGCCGCGCTGGCCGCGCCGGCAACGGCTGCACCGCCGTGCGCGCCGACCGCAGCCACCGCCTCGATTCCGTGCGCATGCAGCTGGCGCGCCAGGATTGCGCCGGAGCCCGTCACACCCAGCAGCCCGCCCAGCGAGCGGAAGAAGGTCAGCATCGCCGTACCGACGCCCCGCCGCGCCAGCGGCAACGCGTTCTGCACGGCGATGGTCATATTCGGCATGACCAGGCCAAGGCCCATGCCCATCAGGAAAATCGCCGGCTCGATCACGAAATAACCCAGGCCCTTCTCCATTGCCCAGGCCAGCACGCCGAAAGCAATCGTCGCGGCGACCAGGCCAGCCACCTGCACCGCCTTGTACTTGCCGGTACGCGCCATCACGCGGCCATTGGTGATCGAGGACATGATCAGGCCCACCATCATCAGCACCGTCAGCAAGCCCGATTGCGAAGGGCTGGCGCCCATCACCACCTGGAAGAACAGCGGGAARAAAATGGTCGCGCCCATCAGCCCCGTGAAGGTAAACGCCATCACGATGCTGGCGACATTGAACACGCTGCTATGGAACAGGTCCGGCGGCAGCACGGGTTCGGCCGCGCTGCGCACGTGAATCAGCAGCGCGATACCCATGGCGACGGCCAGTGCCAGGCAGACATAGACCTGCGTCGAATCCCATGGCCACTCGGTGCCGCCCAGCGCCAGCACCAGTAGCAGCGTGGTCAGAGAGCCGGTCAGCAGCGCCGAGCCGAGATAGTCGATGCGGTGCGCATGCTTGATCTGCGGCTTGTGCAGCGAGCGCGCAATCGCCTGAAATGCCAGTGCGCCGACCGGCAGGTTGACGTAGAAAATCCAGTGCCATGACAGCCAGTCCGTGATCAGGCCGCCCACCACGGGACCGAGCACGCTGGTCACTGCGAACACAATCGGAATCATGCCCATGCGCTTGCCGCGCTCCGCCGGGGGCACCACGTCGCCGATGATGATCTGCGCCAGCGGCATGAAGCCGCCCGCGCCAATGCCCTGAATGGCGCGGAACACGATCAGCTGCAGCATATTCTGCGACAGCCCGCATAGCGCTGAACCGAGCAGGAAAATGCCCAGCGCCGCAAAGATGAGCGGACGGCGCCCGTACTGGTCGGCCAGCTTGCCGTACAGCGGCATGGTCACGGTGGACGCCAGCACATAGGCCGTCACCACCCACGACAAGTGCGCCATGCCGCCCAGATCGCTGACGATACGTGGCAGCGCCGTCGACACAATACTCTGGTCGAGCGCACTCAGCCCCAGCACGGTCATCATGGCAAAGTAAATGGCACGGATCTCGGCGCCCGTGATTTGCGCGTCGGGTGCTTGGGTCATTCTGCAATCTCCTTCAAAGGGCCGATGGCGGCCGCGATGGCCTCGATACCGGCCGGGGAAAGACGGGCGATGCGGCGCGCGATCCACTCCAGCCGCTGTTCGCGCAGTTGATGTATCTTGCCCTCTCCCAGCGCGGAGAGGCGCAGGCCACTGCGGCGGCGGTCCGCCGGGTCGGCCTCGCAGCGCTCAACAAGACCCGCAGCCTCCAGCGCCTTCACCTGCGCGCTGATGGTGGGGCCACTCACCTTTTCCATGCGCGCCAGCTCCGCCACGCCGGTGCAGGGATGCTCGGCCAGCGTGGCCATCAGGATGACCTGTGCCATCGGAATGTCGCTCTCGATGATGCCGCTGTCGCGCCGCATCTCGCGCATCAGCATTTTCAGGGCGGTACGCAGCTCGCCGGCGATCTCCAGCGCACGTGGATTGATGGGTTGTTCGTCTGCCATGATAATTAGATAGTTAGTCTACCTAACTATCTTAGCACAGTCCGGCCAATCGGACGCGGCACGGCAACAATTTCCCCTATGATGGTCCGGATAACTAAGCCTCTCACGGCGTCCGCAACAAATGATTACCAAGCTCTCATTCCGCCAATTGCTGCTTGGCGTCTTCCTGCTGATTGCCCTGCTGCTGAGCGCTACTTCCGTCCACGCCCTGCTGACGCTGGACAAGCTGTCTGCGCAAAGCCGCGAGATCGGCCGCGACGCCGTGCTGCTGACCGCCAATGCGCAGCGCCTCGCCGAGCGCAGCGTGGCGATGGAGCGCAGCGCGCGCCAGTTCCTGGTGCTGGACGATCCCGCCTTCCGCGAGCGCTATATGGATGCGTGGCGCGACGGCCAGGCCGCCCTTGACGCGCTGGCCAATGGCTTGCCGCGTGCCGAAAGCGCATCCTTTCGCGCCTGGCGCGAACATGGCGAGGCGGCGTGGTCCGCCATGCAGGTGCCGCGCGCACGCCGCGGCGCACGCCAGCAGATGCTGAACATCGCCCTCGCGGGTCTGCCCGCCATCAATGAAGGGCTGGCCGACGAAGTGAAGCGCGAAGTCGATTACCGCAACAACCAGATCCTGCAGGAGCTGGATCGCCAGCGCAGCGTGCTGACCGGCCAGGTGATCGCATCCATCGCGGTTGCCGCCGCACTGGCGCTGGGCTTTGGCATGTGGTTGTCGCGTCCACTGGGCCAGATCGAAAACGCCATCGGCCAGCTGGGTGGCAACCGCTATGACCGTCCCATTGAAGTGGAAGGGCCGGACGACTTGCGCCGCCTCGGCCAGCAACTGAACTGGCTGCGCCAGCGTCTGGCCGATCTGGAAGCGGACAAGGCGCGCTTCCTGCGCCACATCTCGCACGAACTGAAAACGCCGCTGGCGGCGCTGGTGGAAGGCGTGTCGCTGCTGGAGGACGAAGTGGCCGGCCCATTGGCGCCCAATCAGCGCGAAGTGGCAGGCATCCTGCGCCAGAACACGGCCTCGCTGCAAAACCAGATCGAAGACCTGCTGCGCTATAACACCGCCAATTTCGAAGCCCAGCATCTGCACCGCCAGCCTACCGATGCGGCGGAGCTGCTGCATAAGGTGGTGGACAGCCAGCGCCTGCAATGGCAAGCGCGCAATCTCAAGATTTCGGTCGAAGGCAACGCAGCGCTCATCATGGCCGATGCGGACAAGCTGGGCGTGGTGGTCGGCAATCTGYTGTCGAACGCCGTACGCTTCAGCCCCGAAGGCGGCGAAGTGCGCTTCACCGTTGGCGAACATGCGGGCACCCTGCTGATCGACTGCTGCGACCAGGGTCCCGGCGTGGCCGCCAACGACGCCGAACATATTTTCGAGCCCTTCTACCAGGGTGAACGCCAGCCCGCCGGCGCGCGGCGCGGTAACGGCATCGGCCTTTCCATCGTGCGCGAATACATCAGCGCACATGGCGGCACGCTGCAGCTTCTGCCCTCCATTGAAGGCGCCCACTTTCGAATCGAACTCCCATATGAACGCTAAGACTTTATTGCCGCCGCTTTTGCTCTGCGCCGCCTGCATGACGCAGCGGCCGCCACCGCAGCCTGCCCTGCCGACCATCACGCCGCCTGCGGTCAGTGCGCCGATCACGATACTGCCTGCGCCCATTGATGAAGTGGGGCCGCTGCTGGCCTATCACCAGTCGCTGCGCAAGATGACGCAAGGCGAGCTGCTGAAGGAATTGAGTGGCCTGTCGCTGCAGCAGAAGACGCCCAAGAATCTGCTGCAGTCGGGCATGGTGCTGGCGCTGACGCGCAGCCCCGCCGACCTGGCGCGCGCGCAGGCCCAGTTCGACGCAGTGGCCACGTCGAGCGAGGCCGATGCGACGCCGTTCAAATCGTTGGCGCAAATGCTGTCCAGCTATTGCGCGGAACAGCGCCGCCTGTACGACCACGTCGACAAGCTCAATACGCAGCTGAAGGACGGCCAGCGCAAGAATGAACAGTTGAACGATATGCTGGAAGCGCTGAAGG
>NZ_JBFRDW010000587.1:0-3893 GCF_052113985.1 Pseudoduganella sp. RAF53_2
GGCTGAGTACGCTCAACGCCGCGCCCAGGACGCCGTGTACATTCCGCAAACCAACGCCTGGTACGTGATGGCCGGCTACCGCTTCGGCAAAGTGCTGCCTTACTACGCCCACGCCCACTACAACGGCGCCAACCAGAAGATCACGGCTCCGGCCCTGCCGGCTGCCCTGGCAGTGCCGGTCGCTGCCTTCCTGACATCGGCATCGCAGAGCTCCGACCTGGTCGGCGTGCGCTGGGACTTCGCCAAGTCGCTGGCTTTGAAAGTGCAGTACGACCGCGTGGACCCGACTTCCAAATCCGGTTCGCTGGTGTACGGTCCTGCGGTGTATAACAAGAAAGTTAACGTGATCGCCGCTGGCGTCGATTTCGTGTTCTGAGGAGCCCAATAATGAAAAAGATTCTGAGCGCCCTCATCGCAGTGGCGCTGGGTGGTGCTGTGCTGCCCGCATCCGCTGAAATCGTGGTTATCGTGAACAAGGAAAATCCGGCGACCCGTATGTTCTCTGAACAGGCATCGCAATTCTTCCTCGGCAAATCGGCCATGTTCACGCCGATCGACCAGAGCGAAGGCTCCAAGATCCGTTCCGACTTCTATCAGAAAGTCGCGGACAAAGACCCGGCCCAGGTGAAAGCGATCTGGTCCAAGCTGGTGTTTACCGGCAAGGCCACGCCGCCAAAAGAATTCAAGTCCAACGCCGAGGTAAAGAAAGCCGTGGCCGACGATCCTAAAGCCATCGGCTACATCGACAAGTCCGCTGTGGACGATTCGGTGAAAGTCATTCTGACCCTGCCTTAAACGGCAGCCTGAAAAGCCCGGTGCGCCGGGCTTTTTTTATTCCCATCGCTGTAGCAGTTCCACCATCAGGCGCTGACCTTCCTTCGATTCGCAGGCCGTGCGCAGCCGCGCTACCGCCGCGCGGTCCGCCCCAGCGAACTGACGCGCGCCACCCGTTGCGGGCCAGGGTATCGGCAGCGCAGCGGTCCCGCTAATCGCCCTGCTTACCACGCGCAACACTCGCGCAGAAATATTTTTCATTTTTGCAACTTTTAATGCTGAAGCGATTTACAATCCTGATTTGCGGATTGCCGGAGGACTGCGTTGAACTTATCGCTGCGGGCGAAATTTCTGATTCTGAGTGCTGTAGTGCAGGCCCTGGTGGTCGCGCTCCTGATCGGAAACAGCCTGCGCCTGATGAACAAGGCCGTCAGCAGCAATGCCGACCGCGTAGCGCACGAGTACGCCGTCAACCTGAATCTTACACTCAGCCCATATGCCGCCAGCGGACGTCTGGGCGAGCTGCGCTCCTACTGGCAGGAGATGCTGGCCGAACCGGCCGACAGCTTCCTGCGCTACATCGTCATCGTGGATGCCCGCGGCAACATCATTCTGGAAGCGGGCCAGCGTCCCTTCTCCCTGCCGGCAGCATTGCGCAAGACTTCAACCGATGGCAGCAAAGGCGTGCGCACGGTCGCCGAAGACATGGTGCTGCATGCGCGCGCGCCCTTGCTGCTGAAGGAAAACCAGGTTGGTACGCTGTACTTTGGCTTGTCCACGCGCGACCTCGTGATGGCGCGCGAAGAAGTGCTGCGCCAGGGCGGCATCATCGCGGCACTGGGCTTCGCCATCGCGCTGCTGCTGTTCTTCGCCTTCACGCGCGGAGTGGGCCTGCGCCTGCAAGCGCTGACCGCGCAATCGGAGAAGCTGGCGCACGGCCACTACGGCGAGCAGCTGCCGGCCCACGGCGGCGATGAACTCGAAGTGGTCACCAACTCCCTCAACACCATGAGCGCCGCGCTGCGCGAGCGCATCGATCAGGTGGAAGAATCGCAGCGCCGCCTGCAGGAATCGGAAGAGCGCTTCCGCACCCTGTTCGATATGACGCCGCTGCCGCTGGCCGTGTCCGACCGCGAAGGCTATATGATCGGCGCCAACCAGGCCTTGTTGCAGACTTTCGGCCTGCGCCTGGAACAGCTGATCGGCAAGCGTTCCGACGAAATCAATTTCTGGTTCGTGCCGGAAGAGCGCGAACGCATCTGGAACATCTACCGCGAACGCGGCACGGTACAGGGCGAAATCGCCACCGTGCATATGCATGACGGCAGTGCAGGCTCCGTCGCCATCTGGTCTTCTTCGCTGACGCTGGATGGCCAGCGCGCCATCATCTGGGCGCTGCTCGATCTGACCGAAGAGATGAAGGCCAAGCAGGCGCTGAAGGAATTGAACGTGTCGCTGGAGAGCCGCGTGCGCGAGCGTTCCGCCGACTTGTCGAACGCCCTCGATACGCTGAAACGCACCCAGCACGACCTGATCGCCTCCGAAAAGATGGCGTCTCTCGGCTCGCTGGTGGCGGGCATCGCGCACGAACTGAATACACCAATCGGCAACAGCCTGCTGGCGTCCACCGCGCTATCCGATCGCGTGCACGACTTCCAGGCCGTGGTGGAGCAAGGCTCGCTGAAGCGCTCCGCGCTGACCCACCATCTGGAAGAAGTCGATATGGCATGCGGGCTGATTTCGAATTCGCTGCAGAAAGCAGCGGATCTGATCTCCTCCTTCAAACAGATTGCAGTCGACCAGACCAATGACCAGCGCCGCCGCTTCAAGCTGCAAACCGTGCTGCTGGATACCACCGCCACCTACACACCGCGCCTGCGCCGTTCCAACTGCGCAGCCAGCGTGGATGTGCCGCCGGAGCTGGAACTCGAATCCTATCCGGGTTCGCTGTACCAGGTCTTCAATAACCTGATCAACAACGCCCTGGTGCACGGCTTCGAAGGCCGCGACAAAGGCCACATCAGTATCACGGCGCGCGACGCTGGCGAGCAGCAAGTCGAAATCGTCTTCCGCGACGACGGCATCGGCATGCCGGAAGAGGTGCAGCGCCGCGTGTTCGACCCCTTCTTCACTACCAAGATGGGCAGCGGCGGCACCGGGCTGGGCATGAACATCGTCTACAACATTGTTACCGGCGTGATGGGCGGGCGCATCGCCGTCGAATCCGCGCCGGGCCAGGGCACTACCATCCGCATGGTTGTGCTCTGCTGTTCTCCACAACGGGAGTCATAATCCATGGACAATCACAACACCACTGCACTTCACCTGAGCAAACACCGCATCGAAGCCCTGGTCGACGGCATCTTCGCCGTGGCCATGACGCTGCTGGTAATCGATCTTCGCCTGCCCGAACATCTGCATATGGGCACGGACGCTGAACTGCGCGAGGCACTGGTGCACCTGCTGCCCAATTTCTATTCCTGGCTGGTCAGCTTTATCGTGCTCGCCATTTTCTGGGTGGGCAATCATCGCGTGTACAGCCACGTGCGGCATGTGGACGGCGCCCTGGTGTGGTTCACCATCATGCTGCTGGGCGGCGCCAGCCTGCTGCCGTTTGCATCGGCCGTCAACGCACAATTCCTGTCCCAGCTTGGCCAAACGGTCTACGCATCGGTGATGACCCTGATGGGCATCGGCTCTCTGCTGGTGGCCAATCACATTTACCGCCACCCCGAGCTGTGCGTGCATCCGATCGACAAAGACGAATACCGCGGCTCCTGCATCCGCACGATTGGCTTGATCGTGATCGCCGCACTGACCGTGCCGCTGGCCACTCACCTCCCCGGCTCGTCCAATATGGCCTTCCTGCTGTTGTTCGCCTTCCGCCCTTTGAATAACCTGCTATCCCGCCGCCTGCGTCGTGCGCCGGCCAACTAACCGGAAGACGTTGTGGAAGACGCGCCGGTAGTCGGCGACCCGGCGCTCGAACAGATGTGAGAACGCCATACAGCTGGCCACCACGAGCACGCCGGTAACGACGATGTCGCTGAGCGAGTCTTTCGAGAAGTGGCAAACGGCGATGAAAAAGTAGACCAGCGGCAGGTGGAACAGGTAGAGCG
>NZ_JBFRDW010000588.1:0-3891 GCF_052113985.1 Pseudoduganella sp. RAF53_2
ATTAACGGCAGCTTCGCCAAGGAGAGACTGGATGCGCTGATTGCCCAGATTCGCGCGCGGCATGCATCCATCGGCACCCAGTTGCGCGCGCTGGCGGAAGTGGCTTCGCCTGACGAGAAGCCGATCGTAGAGGCCTCACTGAAGGCGCTCAACGCTTACCGGCGCGGCGTGCTGGAGACGATCGATCTGGCCCAGCTGGACCAGTCGATTGCGACCAACGCGATGTCCAAAGCCGAGAAGCAGTTCGAGGCGCTGGACGCGCAGCTGGCGCGGTTAGCGGGGCTGGAGAAGACGCTGAGCGAGACGGCTTTCGCGCAGGCGCGCGGCGACTTCCGTTCTTTGGGCGGGACGATGGCGGGCATTGCCGCGCTATCGGTGGCGCTGTCGCTGCTGGTGTCGATGCGCGTTCGGGCGGCCCTGCTGCGCGATATTGCGCTGATCGGCGGCACGGTGCGCAGCCTGGCGGCGGGCAAGCTGACGGCGCAGGCGTCCAGTCGGGGCAAGGATGAAATTGCTGAGACGTCGCGTGTGCTGGATCAGAGCATTGCGGGTCTAAACACGACGCTGCGCACGATATGCGAATCCATTGTTTCGATCGACACGGCGGCGCGCGAGATCGCAACCGGGAATATGGATCTTTCAACGCGCACCGAGATGCAGGCAGGGTCGCTGGAGGAAACCGCCAGCGCAATGGATAGCCTGACCAATGCGGTGCGCCAGAACGCGGAGAACGCACGCGAGGCTTGCGCGCTGGCGGCGGTGGCGTYGGATCTTGCTTCAAAAGGCGGCGATGCGGTGGCGCAGGCGGTGTCCACCATGGACTCGATCCGCGCCAGCTCGCGCAAGATCGTGGAGATCATTGGCGTAATCGATGGGATTTCGTTTCAGACCAATATCCTGGCCCTGAATGCGGCGGTGGAGGCGGCGCGCGCCGGAGAGCAGGGACGCGGCTTTGCAGTCGTTGCGGCGGAAGTGCGCACGCTGGCCCAGCGCTCGGCGTCGGCGGCGAAGGAGATCAAGGCGCTGATCGCGGAATCGGTGGCCACGGTGGACCGCGGCGCCGCGTCGGTTGGCGTGGCGGGCAATAGCATGGGCGATATCRTGGCGTCGGTGCGGCAGGTGAACGACGTGATCGAGCGCATCAACGCTGCCAGCGCGGAACAGGCGCAGGGGATTTCTGAAGTGAACAAGGCCGTGGTGCAGATCGATGACGTGACGCAGCAGAATGCGGCGCTGGTCGAGCAAGCTGCCGCTGCGGCGGCCAGCCTGGAGGAGCAGGCCAGCCACCTCGCCAGCGCGATCGCAGTCTTCGAGCTGGACCGGCCGCCCGCGCCCGACGCCGAGCCGGCGAGCACCGATGCCCATTACCGCGCGTTCGACGGCGCGGCGAACGCGCGGCAGCGCGAGCGCGGGTCGCGAGCGCTTAGCGGAACGGCTTGCTGAGGTAAGGCGAATCGGCGAGGCCGAAGCGCCAGGGGACGTCGACGGCTTTGCTGATGCCGATGCGCGGGCCGGCAACGACTTGCACCTGGCCCGTGCGGGGACGCAGTTCGAATGGCGGCGCGTCCAGCGCCATGGCGTTGTGGGCGCGCGTGACGGCCATGGCCTGGCATAAACGCCCAGGCCCGGCGCACAGGATGTGCACGTCATCGAATTTGCGCCGCGCGTGCATGGCCTCCAGACCTTCCACCGGCTCCAGCGCGCGGATCAGCACCCCCGCGCCGTGCCCGTCCTCCATGCAGACGAAGTTGAGGCACCAATGCAAGCCGTGCGAGCGGTAGACATAAGCATGTCCCGGCGGACCGAACATGGCGAAGTTGCGCTCAGATCGTCCCGTGAAGGCATGCGATGCCGGATCTTCGCGGTCATAAGCTTCGGTTTCCACGATACGTCCGCCGACGCCATCGACGAGCACGGTCACGCCGATGAGCTTGCGTGCCACCTCGTGTGCGGGACGTTCAAAGTCGATTCCTGCGATTAGTCTGGTCATGCCGGCGATTGTAGCAAGCATTGCAAGCTTGTCCGATTGGCCTGCCAAAACGCTATCAAAATCATGCACTTGGGCAACAAACGATAAAATATTTCTTCTGATAAATRAGCCGTAGTGGATAGATGCGGCGATAATGACAGCGGTCCGTTTAACGCAGTTCAGTGGAAGCAAAATGACAACAGCAGCAGCGCCGGCGCCAGCCGACACCGCAGAAGAAGCCCTTCTGCGCTCGATCCGTATTCCGCCGCGGCCAAGCCTGCTCGTCGACCTGCAAGCTGAACTGGGCCGGGAAGATCCGTCGCCGCGCAATATCGCCCGCATCATTGCCAATGACGTGGGCATGTCGGGTGCGCTGCTGAAGCTGGCCAACTCGCCTTTCTATGGCGCTCAGCGCAAGGCCAAGTCGGTGGAACAGGCCATCAACTTCCTCGGCATTACCAATTGCGCCGCCCTGCTGACCGGCCTGCTGGCCCGCCAGGCCATCGAGGGCAATGAAGCGTCGCTCAACCAGTTCTGGGAAATGTCGGCGCGCCGCGCCCAGGCGCTGGTGTTCATTTCGCGCCGCCTGCGCCTGGCGCCGCCGGATATCGCCCACACCTTCGGCCTGTTCTGCGATATCGGCATCCCGATCCTGATGAACCGCTTCAGCGACTATGCCGCCACGCTGGACCGCGCCTCCGGCAGCGCCACGCTGAAATTCACGGCGGTGGAAGATGCGCGCCACATGACCAACCACGCCTCCATCGGCTGCCTGCTGGCCCGCAACTGGGGGCTCTCGCCGGACGTGTCCTGGGCCATCCTGCACCATCACGACTATGAAGTGCTGGCCGACGGCGCCACGGATGACGCCATCCGCTCCCTGGTGGCGGGCTCGGTGCTGGCGGAACGCGCCATTCAGCGCTACCATGGCAACCCTGAATCGCCCGAGTGGGCGAAAGGCGGCGAGCTGGCCTGCCAGCATCTCGGCATGAGCGAAGACGAAACCGCCGACCTGCTCGACGAACTGCACGAAACCTTCCACATCGAACATTGAGGCGCTTCCGGGCGCCGCCCGGAATATGCCCAAGAATAAGAAGCCCGTCCTCCGCAAGTCTCACACGGCGCCTGCCGAAAAAGAAGATGCCCTGAGCCAGGCGCTGGCCGAACTCGCGCTCACCGTCGCCGAGCAGGAATACGAGGACATGAGCGAATATGAGCTGGACTTTCATCGCCAGATTCGCCGCTACCTGAACCAGCAGAAGAACGACATCCTGTACGGCGCGCTGGAAATTGCGCGCTTTGATGACAGCGCCGGCTACCAGCTCTTGCGCGACACCATTGAGGAACACGCGGGCACGCTGCTGCTGCATCGCGAAGACGGTCCGGAGATGGAAGTCAACGCCTTTGCCATTCCAGTGTTCGTGCATAGCCAGGGCGGCCTGTCCGAAGCGGACAGCTTCCAGGACGAGCAAGCCTACGCTGCCTTGGTGGAAAGCCTGCGCAGCGGCGGCCTGGAAAGCCCCAAAGCCAAAATCGTGCTGGTGCAGCACGCCTATGACCTGAACGAAGCGGAGCGCATCACCTACGGCCAGCTGAACGCCATGGTGCGCGAAGCCGCCGTCTCGCTGACCGACAAGAAGGTACGCGAAGCTCCTGCCCTGCAGCGCAGCATCTCCGGCTGGTCGCCAACCACCTTCGGCTCGGACGATGAAGCCGTGGAGCTGCGCTTCCTGCTGGGCTTTGCCTACAAGCGCGCCGACGATGCGTTCTACCGCATCCCTGAAGATGAAGCGGCGCAGGACGAATACTTCGCCGCCCGTATGGAGCGCTACCAGGCCTGGACCGAGGCGGCCGCGCCGCTGCTGCAGCGCATCCTGGCACGCGGCGACAAAGCCCAGTCCTTGCGCCTGAACTTCCTGTAC
>NZ_JBFRDW010000589.1:0-3886 GCF_052113985.1 Pseudoduganella sp. RAF53_2
TTCATGCCCCAGTCCAGCGTACCGACCAGCACCTTGGCGACGTAGTTGATGATGGTCGAACCGCCCGGCGAACCGGTGGCCAGCACCAGTTTCTTGGTCTGCTTGTCGAACACCAGCGTCGGCGCCATCGAGCTGCGTGGCCGCTTGTTGGCCTGCACGCGGTTGGCGATCGGGCCGTTTTCATCGACCGAGTCGAAGGAGAAGTCAGTCAGCTGGTTGTTCAGAATGAAGCCATCGACCATCTGGCGCGAGCCGAACGCGTCTTCCACCGAGGTGGTCATGGACAGACCATTGCCGTAGCCATCGACAGCCACCAGGTGCGAGGTCGATGGCTTCTGGATCGCGGTATCGTCGCCCCATGCCACTTTCACTTCAGGCGGCACACCGGCTTGCGCACGGCCCATGGACTTGTCGGCGATCATGCTGGCACGCTGGTTCAGGTAGTTCTTGTCCAGCAGCGAAGCCACGCCTTTGCCGGGCAGCGGCACGAAGTCGGTGTCGGCCACGTAGCGGTTGCGGTCCGCATAGGCCAGACGTTCGGCCTCGGTCATCAGGTGGATGGCATCGGCCGTCAGCACACCATTCTTCGGTGCGTAGGCGCCGATGTTCTTGGATTCCAGCAGGCCGAGAATCTGCGCAATCGCGATGCCACCGGAGGATGGCGGCGGCATGCCGCAGACGGTGTAGGCGCGGTAGTCTGCGCACACCGGATCGCGTTCCTTGGCTTGATAGCCCGCGATATCGGCGGCAGTCAGCTTGCCTGGATTGGTCGGATGCGAGGCCACCTTGGCAGCGATATCGTTGGCAATGCGGCCTTTGTAGAAGGCATCCGCGCCGCCCTTGGCGATTTCGCGCAGGGTCCTGGCCAGTTCAGGATTCTTCAGCAGGTAGCCGACTGGACGCGGCTTGCCTTCCTTGTCGTAGAAATAGGCTGCGGCGACCGGATCGCGGCTGATGTATTTGTCCCAGGTCAGCAGCGCGTTCAGACGCGGGCTGACCTTGAAGCCGTCTTCCGCCAGCTTGATGGCTGGTTCGAACAGCTTGGCCCACGGAAGTTTGCCGTGCTCTTTGTGCGCCAGTTCCAGCATGCGCAGCACGCCGGGCGCGCCGGTGGAGCGGCCGYCGACCACGCCTTCCACGCGCGAGACAGCCTTGCCGTTCGCGTCCTGGAACAGGTGTTCGTCGGCGGACGCCGGCGCGGTTTCGCGGCCATCGTAGGCTTGCACGCGCTTGCCGTCGTAGTGCATCAGGAAGGAACCGCCGCCGATGCCGGACGATTGCGGTTCAACGAGCGTCAGCACCAGCTGGGTGGCGATGGCGGCGTCGACGGCCGTACCGCCCTGCTTCAGCATCTGGTATCCCGCGTCGGTGGCCAGCGGGTTGGCCGCGGCCACCATGAATTTCTGGGCGCTCCAGCCGGCTTTTTCCTGGTAACCGGTAGCGATTTCCGGTGCGCRCTGGGCGACTTCCTGGGCGTGTACGAGGGAGGAACTGAGCAGCGCTGCGGCGAGCGCGAGGGAATTCAGGCGGATCATGCAATCTCCAGTAACAGATATTGCATCCTACCTTAAAACCCAGGGCGAAGGCAGGTGGCAGGCACATCGTGCCTGCCACCAGGTTCACGCCGTGGGTTCTTTTTTACTTCGGCTGCATGCGGATGGCGCCATCCAGGCGGATGGTCTCACCATTCATCATCACGTTTTCGATGATGGACTTGGCCAGGTTCGCGTATTCGAAAGGCTTGCCGAGGCGTGGCGGGAACGGCACCATCTTGCCCAGTGCGTCCTGCACTTCGGCCGGCATGCCCAGCAGCATCGGGGTTTCGAAGATGCCTGGAGCGATGGTCATCACGCGGATGCCGCTGCGCGACAGGTCGCGTGCCATCGGCAGGGTCATGCCCGCCACAGCGGCCTTGGACGCGCCGTAAGCAGCCTGGCCGATCTGGCCGTCGAACGCCGCCACGGAGGCGGTATTGATGATCACGCCGCGCTCGCCCCACTCGGCAGCTTCGGTCTTGCCCATGGCGTCAGCGGCCAGGCGGCACATATTGAAGGTGCCGATCAGGTTGATGTTCACGGTGCGCTGGAACACGTCCAGTGGGTGCGGGCCATCCTTGCCCACGGTTTTCACTGCCGGCGCCACGCCCGCGCAGTTGACCAGGCCGCGCAGCGTGCCCATGGCGGTTGCCGCGGCCACCACGGCCAGGCCGTCCGCTTCGGAGGTCACGTCGCACTTAACAAATTTGCCACCCAGCTCAGCGGCCAGCTTTTCGCCCGCTTCCACCTGCACGTCGGCCAGCACCACTTTGCCGCCGTTCTCGGTGATCATGCGCGCGGTTGCTGCACCCAGGCCGGACGCGCCGCCGGTGATGATGAATACCTGATCCTTGATTTGCATGTCTTCCCCTATTCGATGCTGCTCGGTTGTTGGAATTACTTTACGTTACGTAAACGTCAAACAGGGCTATTGTAGCGAATCACTGGCAGCTCATCCATACCCCATTGACGCTGCAGGGCCGTCCGCTTGGGCTGATCGCCTGCCCCGGTGGCGCATTATAAAAGTTGCCGCTACTGTCGCGGCAACCGCCGCCGCTGCAGGTGACGGGCGTGGGCGCGCTCGGGCCGGGCAGCGGTGTCAGCGCCGGCAAGGTCGGCACCACGGGCGCCCTGCCCTGCGCCGCGGCTGCTGCGGCCACAGCAGATGCCGGTGTGGATGGCGTCAGCGTCGGCGCCCACAGTGGCGCCGGCACCACCGTATCGTGCGGCTGGGCCAGGCGCGGCATGGGATCGGTGAATTGCGGCACGGGACGGCGCGGCATCGGCCGTTTCGACGGCGCCGTGCGGCACGGCTCGACAGCGAGATGCTGGCCGTCGGCACTCAGTTTGCAGACCGGCAGACGCGCATAGGCGGCTTCGTCGGGGGTGAGATCCGCCCCTGCGGCAAGGGCGGCAAATACAGTGGCGATCAGGATGGACATGGCAACCTCCTGTTTCCATCATAGTCCTCAAATGTGTCGGAAAACTTAACAGTCACTTGCGGGAAAATAGTTAAGTCATTGAAACTTAATCAATAATTATTGTTGGCATGCAATTTGCTCTTTGATCAACATTACTTTAAATGGAGAAATAATGAGCAAATCGATTCTGGCACTTGCCACCGGCATCGCCACCCTGGCGGGTGCATTTCTGTCCACACCGGCCAGCGCCGCACCGCTGCTGGGCGAATATTCGGTCACCCACTGCTGCGGCAGCAGCGACGGTGCACAATTTGGCGCCGCCGCTAATGGCCTGGGCTATGCCGGCCAAGTGAATCCGAATGCACTGAACAATGTCGACGTCATCGTTGCCGGCGCTTACGCCAGCCAGTTTACATCCTGGGTTGCCGCCGGCGGCGCGCTGATCATCCACGACTGGTTTGGCAATTCGACCAGTCTCCTGCCGGGCATGCACCTGACACCGATCAGTGGTACTGGCAGCAATGTCGACGTCGTAGATCCGGCTTCGCCCGTCGTCAACGGCCCATTCGGCACCTTGACCAATACGAATATGGACGGCGGCAACGCCTCGGTGCACGGCGCAGTTGGCGTCGCCTCCCTGACCAGCAACGATCCGCTGGTGTCGGACATCCACGCAATCCTGAACAACGGCACTGCAGGCCAGATCGCGGAATTCAGCTATCGCTACGGCCAGGGCCTGATCATTTATGCCTTCATGCCGACCGATGCCTACAGTGGTTCGAGCCCGTTCCAGACCGGCGGCACCGCAGGCTTGAACATGCTGGCCAAGAACGAAATCGCCTTTGCCGCCAGCTTCGACGCAGCACCCGCAGCCGATGTACCGGAACCTGCCTCGCTCGGCCTGATCGGTCTGGGCACTCTGGCGCTGGC
>NZ_JBFRDW010000590.1:0-3882 GCF_052113985.1 Pseudoduganella sp. RAF53_2
GGCATGGAAAGTGCTTGACCGCTGTCAATAAAAGTTGGGGAGTCATTCAAAATGAATAAGCTAATTGGCGCTGGGTGCCTGCTGGGGACGCTGTTTGCTGCGCAAAGTGCGTACGCCGGCGGTATCAGTGATGTGGGTGTGAACGGCTATTGGGGCGCGGACGACCATGGCAAGGGCGATGTGATCGGCGCCAGCACCTACGACATTCAGGGGGCGAACATCACCCGGGTCGGCAGCATCCTGACCATCACCATCCAGACCAGTTTTGCCGGGCACGCGGGCATGGACACCTGGGCCGCTCCCAAGGGCATCGGCTATGGCGACGTGTTCCTGTCCCAGCTCTGGAATCCGTACGGCACCGATTCGCACCACCTCAGCGACGACTCGACCAACGGCACGACCTGGAAATACGCTTTCAGCCTGGGCGACCGCTGGAGCAACACCGGCGGCAGCTTCGAGCTGTATCAGCTGAAAGGCAACAGCAACGCCAAGGACATCAAGACCTCCGATTCCTACATCACCTGCACCAGCTGCGACTACCGCGATGACCAGGCGGTCGGCGTGAATCTCAGCTCGACGACTGCCAAGGACACTGGCCTGTCGGGCAAATGGACCGTGCTGGCCGATAAGTCCCTGACCTTCACCATCGACATCTCGAAGAACATGGACCTCATGAGCTACACCAGCTTCGCGATGCACTGGGGTGAAACCTGCCAGAACGACGTCATCGAAGGCGTCACTCGCGTTGTGCCGGTTCCTGGCGGCTTGCCGTTGATGGCGATTGGCCTGGGCGCACTGATTACGCTCCGCAAGCGCGAAAAAAAAGCCGCCGCAGCACGGGGCTGAGGCGGCAAAGGAACCATCCGGTTCCTGCGCACATTACTGAGCGGTGAGGCTCACGTCGTCGACGACGAAGGAGGTAGCGACCGTCGAGCCCTCAATGCCTTCAAAGTAAATGCGGATGGTTTGTCCCTTGTAGGCGCTGACGTCGAAGCTGCGCTGCACATAGCTCGTTCCCTTGTTCAGGTTGGAGTAGGTGGCCAGCGTCGACAGCACGGCGCCGCTGCTGCTGCGCACTTGCACTTTCAGCGTGTCATAAGCCTGGGTGGTGGTGGTTTCATCCGACACGATCTTCAGCCAGAAATTCAGTGTGGCCGTGGTGGCGGTCGATGGAATCGTCAGCTGCTGGTAGACCGAATCCGTATGCGCCGAGCCATAGCCGTTCAGCCACGCCTTGTAGCTGCCGCCGTGCGCCGCCATGCCGCTGTCGTTGCTAATGACGCCGCTGGTGGCAGTCCACGAAGCCGAACCTGATTCAAATCCGCCATTCACGATCAACTGCTGCGAGGTGGCGTTGTTGACGCTGAAGTTTACGCCAGCGGAGGTGCTGCTGTTGTTGGCCGCGTCGTAAGCCTTGGCGGTCAGCGTGTGCGAGCCATTGCTCAAGCCAGTGGAGTTGAAGCTCAGGGTCCACGGTGCGGCAGTGGCGCTGCCTTTCAGTGCGCCGTCGACGTAGAACTCGACCTTGCTCACGCCCACATTGTCGCTGGCCGTGGCGTTGAACGTGATGTTGCCGCTGCTGCCGGTTTCGCTGGCGCTGACGGTTGGCGGGGTGGTATCCGAACCGCCGCCCGCCTGCTGGGTCACCCACACCGGCGCCGACCACAGGATGTCGCCATTGTCCTGGGTGATTTTGGCGTAGTAGAAGTGCTCGCCGTTGGCGGGTGTGATGGTGGTGACGGCGGCGGACGACAGCTGCGTCACGGTGCCGTTACGGCCCGGTACACCTTCCCAGATCTGCACGGTCGACGCGGTGCGCCCGCTGCTATTGGCGAAGTTGGCGGTCAGCTGCAGCGAACCGCTGTTGGTGAAGCGCTCGCCCATCAGGTGGCCATTGGCCGTCAGCACCAGCTGCGAAGTCTTGTCCATGGTTGCGAACACACGTCGCGCGCGGATCGCGTCCAGCATCGAAGTCGTGCTGAGCGGCGTGCCATTGGGGATCAGCACTGCCGTACGATTGGTGTAGGAAGCGCCCCAGTTTGCGCAGTGGTTGTCCTGGTCGGTGCTGAAGGCGACGTGGAAACCGGCTTCCAGCGCTTTCTTGCAGGCGCCTTCGTAATTGCTGCGGCTCGTTTCCGTTTCGGTGGTATTGGTGGAGAAGGCCGAGGTGTTCATCACTTCGCACATCGCCATGGCCTGATCGCCGTCGGCCGTGTAACCGAGCGGCACGCCGTTGACCAGGAACTGGCCTGAGGTTTCAGGGTGATTGAACTGGCCGATCCAGCCGCGCTGGCGCATCAGCGTGTACAGGCTGGCGTAATCGCTCTTTGCGGTTTCGGTGTCGGCCAGCAGCTGGCCGCTGGCGTTCTTCTCCCAACCCAGCAACTCGCTGGAGTTGAAGATGTTCATGTGGCCACCGTTGCTGATCACGCCCCATTCCATGCCGTAGATGGCCAGGAAGTTCGGGTTCGCGCTGTTGAAGCTTGCGGCAGCGGACAGGCCGGACTGGTACAGCGCCTTGGCCGTCGCCGGATTCGCCGAAGTATTGGTGGAATCCGAACCGTCGTACATATGATTGTGCTCGGACGCCATCAGGAAATCGAGGCCGCGCGCCTTGGCGTAGTTGAAGGCATCGGTCGGGCTGTAGGCGCCGGACTGCGGATTCTGCGCGCCCACGCAGGACGACAGCTCGCCGCCGCCGTCGCTGTGATTGGTCTGACTGTGCAGATTGCCGTAGTAGACGGTGTAGGGCAGGGATGCGGTGGCCGGTGCGGCCGCCATACGCACGCCCGCTGCCGCTTCGGCCGACGCGGCGCCGACGCTGGCATCGGTGCTTGCCGCGCTTGCCGCTGTAGCGGTGCGGCTGCTGGCGACGACTTCGGCGGCGGCTGCGCCAGCGCTCGCGCCGGCGGCGGTGGTGCGCAGCGCGCGGAACGGCGGCGTGGCGGCGCTTGGCGTGCCGCCTACCGCAATTTCCCATTCCTGATCGAGCACCTCATCAGCCGCGTCGCGCGGGCCGGTTGCATCGATGGTGAGCGCATGCAGGCGCACTGTATAGATACCGTCCGCCAGACCCGCTGCAGGGTCGCGGCCCGCCCAATCCACCTTCACGCTGACCGGCTCGCGGAACAGCGTCTCGGTGCCTTTCCATTGCGCTGCGACTTTACCGCCGGGGGCCACCAGATCCAGCGTCCAACGCACGTTCTGCGCGCGGCGCACGTGCGGATACGAGAACTCCATGGTGAAGCTGCGTGCGTCCGTGCCGGCAACGGCGGCCTGCCACGGTGCGTGCAGGCTTGCTTCAAACTCCATGTGGTCGGCGGGCGATGCGTGGGCTGCGAGCGAAGTGCTCAATGCGGCGAGGACAAGCAGACTGCATGTGCGGCGTCGGATCATTGGATTCCCCCAGTGGCGGTTTAAGGTGGCGCCACTATGCAATAGCTAGTTGAGGGCTACAAATACGCAAATCCTTTTGTATTAAGACGCCAGGCTTATAAACCGGTTGGATTTGTCCAATTTTGAAAATTCAGTGCAGCGTTTGTCTCATTTGAGACAGGGGCGCAGAAAAATGAACACTTGCGTCACGCAGATGTCATACGGCGTTGTGGTGTTTATGCCGCAGGCTTGCCGATGGCTAGTTTATTGTCGACAAGTCGGGAATCCGGGATACTGATGCGGCAACGCAGCAAGCCCTCGTGAGACACTTTCATCATCTTCAGGATTGCCATGAACCGCTTCGAACATATCACCTATTACGGCGAGCTTGCCCAGCAAGGCGCCGTTCCGCGCGGCGAACTGCCTGCGGACTTCACGATGAATTCCCCGGTCGGCATCGCGCGCGACAACTTCGGCCGGGTCTGGGTCTGCGACACGGGCAATAGC
>NZ_JBFRDW010000591.1:0-3882 GCF_052113985.1 Pseudoduganella sp. RAF53_2
AACTGACGGGGCGCGCGCGCAGCCATGTGCAGCAGCTGTCGCAGCCACGCTTTGCCGCGCAGCCCGTGGTGGCGCAGGCTTTCCTGGCGATGCGCGAGGCGGCGCTGGCAGATGGCATCGATATGCTGCCTTGCGCGTCCTTTCGTCCGCTGGAAGGCCAGCTGCGCATCTGGAACCGCAAGTTCTCCGGCGAAGCCACGCTGCGCGGCCAGGACGGCGCGCCGCGCGAGTTTGCGGCGCTGTCGCAGGAGGAGCTGGTGTGGGCGATTCTCGGCTGGTCCGGCCTGCCGGGCGCCACGCGCCGTCACTGGGGCACGGATATCGATGTTTTCGACCGCGCCTCGCAGCCGCCCGGCTATAAGGTGAAGCTGCTGCCGGAGGAGGTCGCGCCGGGCGGCGTCTACGAACGCCTGCACGCATGGCTGGACGTGAACATCGGCCGCTTTGGTTTCTTCCGGCCGTACCGCAGCTACCGCGGCGGCATGTACGCCGAACCGTGGCACCTGAGCCACCTGAGCGCCGCCCAGGCCGCGCTGGCGGCATTCGACATCGATATGGTGGTGCGCGCCATCCGCGATGCTGATATGCTGGGCCGCGAACTGGTGCTTGATATGCTTCCCGAGATCTTTCGCAGGCACGTTCTAAACATAGAGGAGCGGTGATGAAAACGGCAATCATGATGCTCGCGCTGGCCCTGGTCGCCGGCTGCGGCAAAAAGAATCCTGCGGATCAGGCGAGCCAGGATATCAAGGCGATGGGTGCCCAGCGCGACAAGACGAAAGACGCGCTGAAGGAGCTGGAGGACAGCCAGAACAAGGCGAAGGAAGCCGCCGACAAGGCCGGTGACGAGAAGCAGTGAGCAAGGCGATTCTGATCGTCGAGGACGAGGCGGCCATTGCCGACAGCATCGCCTTCGCACTGCGCAAGGATGGCTTCGAGCCGCAGCATGTCACACTGGGTGAGCCGGCGCTTGATGCCGCACGCGCCACACCGCCGGCGCTGGTGATTCTCGATGTCGGCTTGCCCGATATCAGCGGCCTCGAAGTGTGCCGCCGCCTGCGGCAGTTCTCCGATGTGCCGGTGATCTTCCTGACCGCGCGCAGCGACGAGATCGCCCGCATTGTCGGCCTCGAAATCGGCGCCGACGATTACGTGACCAAACCATTTTCGCCGCGCGAGCTGGTGGCGCGCGTGCGCGTGATCCTGCGCCGCGCGGGCGCAAACGCAGGCGCCGCGCACGCCGCTTCATCCGCGCTTGCGTCTTCGGCTGCGCCGCGCGCCGCGGCCCGCTTTGAACTGCGTGCAGCCGAAGCCCGTGTGCTGTACAGCGGCCGTCCACTGGACCTCACGCGCTACGAATACCTGCTCCTGAAAACACTGATCGAACACCCCGGCCACGTGCTGTCGCGCGCGCAGCTGATGGACCGCGTCTGGGCCGATGCGCCCGACACGCTGGACCGCACCGTGGACGCCCACATCAAATCGCTGCGCGCCAAAGTGCGTGCCATCGATCCCGGCGCCGATCCGATCCAGACCCATCGCGGCATGGGTTACAGCCTGCCGCCCGCATGAAGATCGGCCTGCGCATCCTGCTGGGCTACTTCCTGATCGTTGGCCTGGCCGCATGGTTCCTGCTGAACGTGTTCGTGGAAGAGGTCAAACCCGGCGTGCGCTCCACGCTGGAAGACACGCTGCGGGAAACGGCACAGCTGCTGGCCGAAGTCGTTGCCGCCGACCTGCGCGACGGTAATTCGGAAGCCTCGCTACAGGCCACGATGGGCGGCGTCGCAAGACGCGAACTCGATTACCGCATCACGATCACGGACGCGCAAGGCATCGTGCGTTTCGATTCCGAGAACAAGCATGTGGGCCAGGACTACTCGCAATGGAACGACATCTATCGTACTTTGCGCGGCCAGTACGGTGCGCGCATGACACGCGATGACCCGGCGGATGAACGCAGCGTGGTGATGTATGTCGCGGCGCCGGTGCGGGATGGCCAGCGCCTCATCGGCGTGCTGACCGTTGCCAAGCCCATCTCCAGCGTGCAGGCGATTGTCGAGCGCAGCCAGCGCCGCATGCTGCGCTATGGCGCCGTGCTGCTTGGACTGTCCCTGTTGATCGGCGCAGCGGTGACCTGGCGTATGGCGTATCGGGTCGGCAAGCTGATGGACTATGTGGAAGCCGTGCTTGCCGGCCGCAAGGCGGTGCTGCCAACCCTGGGCAGCAGCGAAATCAGCACGCTGGGCCGCGCCATGGACGCCATGCGCGCCAAGCTGGAAGGCAAGGAGTATGTGGAAACCCTGATGYATACGCTGGCCCACGAACTCAAAAGCCCCATCGCCGCCATCCAGGCATCGGCCGAGCTGCTGGAAGAGGATATGTCGGTGGAAGAGCGGCGCCACTTCCTCGCCAATATCCAGGGCCAGAACGCGCGCCAGCGGCAGCTGATCGACAAGCTCCTTGCCCTGGTGCGGGTGGAAAAACAGCAGGGTCTGGAAGCCGCGGAAGTGGTCGATGTGACGGCGCTGCTGCAGGACGTAGCCGGCGACTTCCGCGCCCGCGCGGCCGAGCGCGAGCTGACGCTGGACACGACAGCAGCAGGGCAGCTGCGCGTCCACGGTGATCCGCTGCTGCTGCGCCAGGCCATCGGCAACCTGCTGGACAACGCCATCAGCTTCGCACCTCCGCACAGCGTGGTGTGCATGGCAGCGCAGCGGCGTGACGCGGCGGTCGACATCACCGTCAGCGACAGCGGCGCCGGCGTGCCGGACTACGCCGAACAGCGTATCTTCGAGCGCTTCTATTCGCTGCCGCGTCCCGATGGCGCCAAGAGCACGGGCCTTGGCCTGCCCTTCGTGCGCGAAGTCGCGGCCCTGCACGGCGGCAGCGTGCAGGTGGCCAACGCGGAACAGGGCGGCTGCCGCGCCACCTTGCGGCTGCCGGCGCAGCCGGTGTCCTGACTTCACACAGAACGCATCATCAGCGCATATTCGCTTTCTACACTGGCGCAACCTTAACAACAGAAAGCGCCACCCATGCAAAAAAAACTCGCCATCAAGGTATGCATCATCGGATTGCTGATGCTGCTGCTTGGTGTACCACTGCTGATGATCGAGTCGACCATCAATGAACGTATGCGCTACCGCGACGAGGCGGCGCAGAGCATCGCGAACGACTCGGTGGGACAGCAGCAGGTATATGGTCCCGTGCTCGTCATCCCCTACGACGAGGCCTACAACGCGGAAGAGAAAGCCGGCGACAAGACGGAAATCCACCGCAAGACGCGCCGCTCGACGCATCTCGTGTTCCCGAATCAGCTGGAGGTGGCGTCCAGGCTGGACACCGAACGGCGCTATCGCGGCATCCACCAGGTATTGATGTTCAATGGAACGCACAAGGTGAGCGGCGACTTCAGCGTGCCGTCGATGGCAGACCTGCCGCATACGGTGCGCGGCTCCGACATCACGCTTGGGCAGCCATACGTGGCGCTGGCAGTGTCCGACGTGCGCGGCGTCAGAGATTTCCCGCGTCTGATATGGGGCGCGCGCAGCTTCGAGTTCGAGCGCGGTTCCGGCTTACGCTCGCAATCGGCGGGACTGCACGCCACACTGGCGCTGGCTGATGTGGCGCCCGGGCCTGTGAAGTTCAGCTTTGACCTGAACCTGGCGGGCATGAACAGCCAGGAGTTCGTGCCGCTGGCGAAGAACAATCGCTTCATCATGTCCTCGCCATGGCCGCATCCGCAGTTCAGTGGACGCTTCCTGCCGGAGCAGCGCGAGGTCACTGACAAAGGCTTCCAGGCCGTGCGGCGAATTTCCTCGCTGGCGACGGAAGCACAGGATCAGCAGCTGCGTCTGGAGCGCGCCTCGGGTCCTGAAC
>NZ_JBFRDW010000592.1:0-3881 GCF_052113985.1 Pseudoduganella sp. RAF53_2
GCGTAAGGTCGATGTGGGCAATGTGGTGCACCACGSCCAGGTGCTGATGGAGCTGGACCCGCAGGACTTGAAGCTGTCGCAGGCGCAGGCCATGGCCGCGCTGCGCGCCGCTGAAACCAACCGCGATCTGGCGGCGGCGGAGCTGAAGCGCTACCAGGAACTGCGCGAGAAGAATTTTGTGAGCCAGACCGTGCTCGATTCCAAGCTGTCGACCGCCAAGTCGGCGCAGGCGCAGGTGGATTCGGCGCTGGCAGCCTACCGCGGCCAGTCCAACCAGGCCGGCTACGCGAGCCTGACTTCGGACATCGACGGCGTAGTCACCGCCGTGGATGCGGAAGTAGGGCAGGTGGTCGCACCCGGCACGCCAGTAGTGCGCGTGGCGAAGTCGGACGAAAAGGAAATCGTGTTCGGCGTACCGGAAGATAAGGTCGACACCTTGCGCAAGACCCAGGACGTGCAAGTGCGCCTGTGGGCCGATCCGGACAAGCAGGTGCCGGGCAAGATCCGCGAGATTTCGCCGGTAGCCGACCCGTTCACCCGTACCTACGCCTTCAAAGTAACGATCCCGCAATCCTTGATCGAGGCGAAACTGGGCATGACGGCGGTGGTGGCCTTTGCGTCAAAGACCGCGATCCCCCAGATCAAAGTGCCGCTGACGGCGCTGTTCCGCGAGCGGAATGCCACCTCCGTGTGGGTGGTGGAGAATGGCGCGGTGAAGCTGGTGCCGGTCACCGTCGCAGGTGTGCAAGGTAACGATCTGGTGATCGGCGGTGGCATCAAGCCGGGCCAGACCATCGTCACCGCAGGCGTGAATCTGCTGAAGCCGGGCCAGAAGGTCAATGTTCTGGGAGCGCCGGTTAAATGAAGGATTTCAACCTCTCGCGCTGGGCGCTGGAGCATATCCCGCTCACGCGCTATCTGATTGCGGTGCTGCTAATTGGCGGCATGCTGTCGTACAAAAATCTGGGGCAGGACGAAGATCCGCCGTTTACCTTCCGCGCCATGGTGGTGCAGGCTTTCTGGCCCGGCGCGACCGCGCTGCAGATGGCCGACCAGGTGACCGACAAGCTTGAAAAGAAGCTGCAGGAAACGCCTTACATTCACGAGATCACCAGCTATTCCAAGCCGGGGCAGACCGTCATTATCGTCAACCTGCGCGAGTCGGCGCCGCCGAAAGAAGTGTCGCAGGCCTGGTATCAGGTGCGCAAGAAGATCGGCGACATCCGCGGCACGCTGCCGCCCGGTGTGATCGGCCCGGCCTTCAACGACGAATTCGGCGATACGTTCGGCTCCATCATCGCGCTGCGCGGCGATGGCTTTACCTATGCCGAAATGAAGGACTATGCGGACTTCGTGCGCCAGGCGCTGCTCAACGTGCCCAAGGTGTCGAAGGTTGAACTGCTTGGCGTGCAGGACGAAAAGATCGATATCGAGTTCTCGCACAAGAAGTTCGCCCAGCTTGGCCTGACGGTGGAACAGATCGCCAACCAGATCGCAACGCAGAACGTGGTGGAGGCGACCGGTGTGGTCGTCACGCCAACCGACAATCTGGAGGTGCGCGTATCCGGGGCGCTGAAGACCGTCAAGGACCTGGAAGAACTGGAGCTGCGCGCCAACGGGACGACCTTCCGTCTCGGCGACTTCGCGACCATCAGGCGCGGCTACCAGGACCCGCCGCGCGACAAAATGCGCTTCAACGGCAAAGAAGTGATCGGCCTGGGCATCTCGATGGAGAAGGGCGGTAATATCATCGAGCTGGGTAAGGATCTGGAAAAGACCGTCACCGAAATGAAGGGCAAGCTGCCGGTCGGTATTGAGCTGGACCGCGTGRCCAACCAGCCTGCCGCCGTGACTGCGTCCGTGGGCGAATTCCTGCACACGCTGATTGAGGCGGTGGTGATCGTGCTGGCGGTGAGCTTCGTTTCGCTGGGCGTGCACACCAAGCCCAAGCTGCGTATCGATGCCCGTCCGGGACTGGTGGTGGCACTGACCATTCCGCTGGTGCTGGCTGTGACCTTCCTATTCATGCGCATTTTCGACATCGACCTGCACAAAATTTCGCTGGGCGCTCTGATTATCGCGCTAGGTCTGCTGGTGGACGACGCCATCATTGCCGTGGAAATGATGGTGCGGAAGATGGAGGAGGGCCACTCGCGCTTCGATGCGGCCACCTTTGCCTACACCTCGACCGCGATGCCGATGCTGACCGGTACGCTGATTACGGTGGCTGGCTTCGTGCCGATCGGCCTGGCCGCATCGGCAGCGGGCGAGTACACCTTCTCGCTGTTCTCGGTGAATGCGATTGCACTGGTGACCTCGTGGGTGGTGGCCGTGGTGTTCACCCCTTACATCGGTTATGTGCTGCTGAAAGTGAAGCCGCACGCGCCGGGCGAACACGGACATGATCTGTTCGATACGCCGGGCTATGCGAAATTCCGCCGTATCGTGAACTGGTGCGTGGAGTACCGCTGGACGACGATTGGCGCGACGCTGCTGGTGTTCTTCCTTGGCGTGTTCGGCTTCAAGTTCATCGAGAAGCAGTTCTTCCCGGATTCCAGCCGTCCAGAGCTGATGGTGGAGATGTGGCTGCCGGAAGGTTCCTCCTTCGAACAGAACGAAAAGCAGGTGAAGAAGTTCGAGGCCTTCATGGCGAAACAGGAGGGCGTTGCGAGCGTGACCAGTTATGTCGGCACCGGCAGCCCGCGCTTCTACCTGCCGCTGAACCAGATTTTCCCGCAGACCAATGTGTCGCAGATGGTGGTGCTGGCGAAAGACCTGCATTCGCGCGAGGAGCTGCGCAAGAAGATCACGGACATCTTCAAGACTGACTTCCCGGAGGTGCGCGGCCGCGTCCAGCTGCTGCCGAATGGGCCGCCGGTGCCGTATCCGGTGCAGTTCCGCGTGACCGGCGCCGACGTGGCGACCGTGCGTTCGATCGCCGACCAGGTGAAGGATGTCATGCGCGCCAATCCGAATACGCTGGGCGTGAACGATAACTGGAACGAGTACATCAAGGTGCTGCGCCTGGATCTGGATCAGGACAAGATGCGCGCTTTGGGTGTGACGTCGCAGACCGTGATGCGGGCGGCGAACACGATCCTGTCCGGCACGCCGATCGGCCAGTTCCGCGAAGGCATCCGTCTGATCGATATCCAGGTGCGCCAGCCGCTGGAAGAGCGCAGCACGATTGCGGTGCTGAACGACACCTATATTCCAACCGCCAGCGGCAAGTCGGTGCCGATCTCGCAGCTGGCCCGCGTGCAGTTCGTGTGGGAGCCGGGCGTGGTGTGGCGCCTGGGCCGCGAATGGGCGATCACGGTGCAGGCCGACGTGGCGGAAGGCATCCAGGGTCCGACCGTTTCGGATCAGATCAATCCGAAACTGGATGCGCTGCGCAAGAAGCTGCCGGCCGGCTACGCGATCACGGTGAAGGGCGCTTCCTCGGATTCCAGCGCAGCGGAAGAGTCGATTTCGGCCAATCTGCCGCTGGCGATCTTCATCATCTTCACGCTGCTGATGCTGCAATTGCATAGCTTCTCGCGTTCGGTGATGGTGTTCCTGACCGGTCCTCTGGGCGTGGCGGGGGCGGCGATGGCGCTGCTGATCATGCACCGTCCGCTCGGCTTTGTGGCGAACCTGGGCATCATCGCGCTGTTCGGTATGATTATCCGGAACTCGGTGATCCTGGTGGACCAGATCGAGCAGGATATCAAGTTGGGCGTGCCGGCCTGGAATGCGATCGTGGAGTCGGCCGTGCGCCGCTGCCGTCCGATCTGCCTGACCGCGGCTGCGGCGGCGCTGGCCATGATTCCCTTGTCGCGCTCCGTATTCAGGGGGCCGATGGCGGTGGCGATCATGGGCGGGCTGATTCTGGCGACTGC
>NZ_JBFRDW010000593.1:0-3876 GCF_052113985.1 Pseudoduganella sp. RAF53_2
CGTGTGGACTGCCGCCAATAACCTGCTGCAAGGCAAGATCGGCGACGGCATGTCGGACGTGATGCGCGTTGGCATCAACTCCACCTTCGGCCTGCTGGGCGTGCTGGACATCGCCTCCGAAGCCGGCCTGCAGAAACACAAGGAAGACCTGGGCCAGACCCTGGGCTGGTATGGCATGCCGTCCGGCCCTTACCTGGTGCTGCCGCTGCTGGGGCCATCCACCGTGCGTGACGCTGCGGCGCTGCCGGTCGATTTCAAGGCCGACCCGTGGCAATACAAAGAACCTGTCAACGTAAGGAACATCGGCACCGTTGTTCGTGTCGTGGATCAGCGCGCGTCCCTGCTGGATGCATCGACCCTCCTGGAAGATGCCGCCCTGGACCGTTATGAATTCATCCGCGACGGCTGGATGCAGCGCCGCCAGAGCCAGGTCTTCGATGGTGAAGACGGCCCGCGCGGCGGCAAAAAGCCGGAACAGCAACCGGAGCAGAATGACGCAGCGCCGCCGGCCAAACCGCCGGCTGCGGAGCAGCAGGACGCGGCTGAGGCACCAGTGCAGGCTATAATGCCGGCACCGGCTGCTGAGAAAAATGCCAGCCTGTGATCCTGCGGTACAACTTACATAGGTAAATCATATGAAATTGATCAAGCAAATCATCGTCCTCGCCATCGCAGCCACCGCTGCCGGCGCTTACGCTGCGCCTGCCACGACCGTTGCTGCCCAGACCTCGGCCACCGCCGCGCCGGTCGCCAACGAGGCGCCGGATGCCCTGATCAAGCGCATCAGCGGCGAAGTGCTGGATACCGCCAAGAACGACAAGGAAATCCAGGCCGGCAACCAGAAGCRCATCATGGACCTGGTCGAGACCAAGATCCTGCCTTATGTCGATTTCCAGCGCATGACCTCGCTGGCCGCCGGCCGCTACTGGCGCGATGCGACGCCGGAACAGAAAAACCAGCTGTCGGCCGAGTTCCGCACCCTGCTGATCTTCACCTACTCGGGCGCCCTGTCCCAGGTGAAGAATGAAACCATCGACTTCAAGCCGCTGCGCGCCGACCCGTCGGACACCGAAGTGGAAGTGCGTTCCCAGGTCAACATGACCCGCGGCGAGCCGGTGGTGCTGAACTACCGCGTGGAAAAGACCCCAACCGGCTGGAAGATCTATGACATCAACGTGCTGGGCGCCTGGCTGGTGGAAGCCTACAAAGGCACTTTCGCGTCCGAGATCTCGAAAGGCGGCGTTGACGGCCTGATCAAAACTCTGCAAGCCAAGAACAAGACCCTGGCCAACAAGCCGCTGAAGACCGCAGGTAAGTAAATGTCCGACTCCGCTGTTGCACAGAACAAGTTGTCCCTGCAGTCGCTGACCGTGGCGAATGCCACGCAGGCGCTGGAGCAAGGCCTGGCCGCGCTGCGCGCCGGCGAGACCGTGTTCGACCTGAGCAATGTGACAACGGTGGATTCGGCAGCGGTATCCGTGATGCTGGCCTGGCAGCGCGCTGCGCTCCAGGCTGGTACACATCTCGAATTGAAGAACCTTCCTCCCTCGCTGCGCAGCCTGACGCAGCTGTATGGTGTGTGCAACCTGGTCGCCCCTCCCAGCGACTGCGGCCCGGCGGTTTCGCCTGCGGCCGGCCCGCATCATCATTGACCTCTGCCCCCCACCCCCCTGCCCGCTGTACCCGGTCCCGGCATCGCCGAACCAAAATTCCAATATAATTGACCGTTCCCGTCGCCAGTCGAGCCACGGGGTCCGCTTCCCCGGCCCGCAAAGCCGTCTTAGCAACGGTCACCGTTGTACCCCAAAAACTTAATAAGCAAGCATGACAGCAATTCAAATCAGCAATGTCGAGAAGCGCTACAAGTCGCTCCAGGCACTGGGCGGCGTGTCGCTGACGATCGAGGAGGGCGAGTTCTTCGGCCTGCTTGGCCCGAACGGCGCCGGCAAAACCACCCTGATATCCATCATCGCGGGCCTGATCCGGGCCGATGCGGGCGGTGTGAAAATCCACGGCCACGATGTGGTGACGGACTTTCGCGAAGCGCGCAAGAAGCTGGGCGTGGTGCCGCAGGAACTGGTGTTCGACCCGTTCTTCACGGTGCGCGAAACGCTGCGCCTGCAGTCCGGCTATTTCGGTCTTGGCAATAACGACAAGTGGATCGACGAGGTCATGGAAAACCTCGATCTGACCAAAAAGGCCGATACCAATATGCGCGCCCTGTCCGGTGGCATGAAGCGCCGCGTGCTGGTGGCGCAGGCGCTGGTGCACAAGCCGCCCGTCATCGTGCTGGACGAGCCGACCGCCGGTGTCGACGTGGAACTGCGCCAGACCCTGTGGAAATTCATTTCGCGCCTGAACCGCGAAGGCCACACCGTGGTGCTGACCACGCACTATCTGGAAGAGGCGCAAGCCATGTGCAAGCGCGTGGCCATGCTGCGCGCCGGCCAGGTGGTGGCGCTGGATTCGATGTCGAACCTGATCCGCCGCATCTCCGGTTCGCAACTGGTGGTGCACGTGCAAAACGGCGGCTTGCCGCAGGATCTGACGCACCTGATCAGCCATCCGCCGGAAGGCAATAAGTACAGCCTGCGCATCAACGAATACTCGGAAGTGGAAAAAATCCTGGCGCGCCTGCGCGAAGCCGGCGCATCGATCGACGAGATGCAGCTGCAGCAGGCCGACCTGGAAGACGTCTTCCTGCAAATTATGGATGGAGCGGAAATCGCATGATCACCACCGGCTTCCGCACTCTCGTTTATAAAGAGACCCTGCGCTTCTACAAGGTCGCCACGCAAACCATCGCCGCGCCGATCCTGACGGCCATGCTGTATCTGCTGATCTTCGGCCACGTGCTGTCCGGCCGGGTCGAAGTGTATCCTGGCGTGAGCTACACCGCCTTCCTGATTCCGGGTCTGGTGATGATGAGCGTGCTGCAGAATTCCTTCGCGAATTCCTCGTCCTCGCTGATCCAGTCCAAGATCACGGGCAATCTGGTGTTCGTGCTGCTGACGCCCCTGTCGCACTGGGAGATTTTCTCCGCCTATGTGCTGGCCTCCATGGTGCGCGGCATCACGGTGGGCCTGGGCGTGTTCGTGATTACCGCCTGGTTCGCGCACCTGAGCTTTACCGCGCCGCTGTGGATCATCGCCTTTGCCCTGCTGGGCGCGGCCATCCTCGGTACCATGGGCCTGATCGCCGGCATCTGGGCCGAGAAGYTCGACCAGCTGGCGGCGTTCCAGAACTTCCTGATCGTGCCGCTGACCTTCCTGGCTGGCGTGTTCTACTCGATTCATTCGCTGCCGGCATTCTGGCAGGGCGCGTCGCACCTGAATCCGTTCTTCTACATGATCGACGGCTTCCGCTACGGCTTCTTCGGCCAGTCCGACATCAATCCATGGATCAGCTTCTGCATCGTTGCCGCCTTCCTGGTGGTGCTGGCGCTGCTGGCCATCCGACTTCTGCGCAGCGGCTACCGCCTGCGCCACTGATTTACTGAGGAATCATCGTGACCACTACTCCTGAAGCAATCCACGGCTACATCGCCGCCGGCCTTGAATGCACCCACCTCGAAGTGGAGGGCGACGGCCAGCACTTCCAGGCCGTGATCGTGTCGCCTGCCTTCGCCGGCAAGCGCCCGATCCAGCGCCACCAGCTGGTGTATGCCGCGCTGGGCGACCGCATGYGCGAAGAGATCCACGCACTGTCGATGAAAACCCTGACTCCGGAAGAATTCCAAGGCTAATATGGACAAACTCCTCATCACCGGCGGCAAGCGCCTGGTTGGCGACATCCAGATTTCCGGCGCCAAGAACGCCGCCCTGCCCATCCTGTGCGCGGGCCTGCTGACGGCGGGCGACCTGGAACTGTCCAACG
>NZ_JBFRDW010000594.1:0-3856 GCF_052113985.1 Pseudoduganella sp. RAF53_2
GCCGAAGTAGTCAAACACTGAACCGTGAAAAGCCAGTGTCTGCCACCTCGTGGCAGACACTTGGGTCACCCGGTTTGGAAAAACAGGCGCCATCTGGCGCCTGTTTTGCTATTTACCCTTGACACAGAGTAATCCCGGCTTGTTTAATACGCCCTGAGATTTTTCTCGCAATATTTTTCTGCCTTATTGTTAGGCATGAAAACGGTATAAACGATTTAAACCTTTGTGACGGGGACCTTGCTTTGAACAAGACTGAACTGATCGACCACATCGCTACTTCCGCAGACATCTCGAAAGCGGCAGCCGCTCGCGCGCTGGACGCAGTGATCGATGGCGTAACCACCACCCTGGCCAAGAACGACAGCGTCACCCTGGTCGGCTTCGGCACCTTCTCCGTGAGCGAGCGCGCAGCCCGTACCGGCCGCAATCCGCGCACGAAAGAAGAGATCAAGATTGATGCAGCAAAAGTTCCTAAATTTAAAGCTGGTAAAGCTTTGAAAGACGCTGTACAATAATGGCCTTCGGTAAGCAGTGATGCTTACCGGGCAGTTTAACCGGGCGTTTAGCTCAGTTGGTAGAGCGGATCCCTTACAAGGATTAGGTCGGGAGTTCGACCCTCTCAACGCCCACCAGTTAAACGATTGTAGTACCGTGTTGTGTTTGCAGGAGTGGTAGTTCAGTTGGTTAGAATACCGGCCTGTCACGCCGGGGGTCGCGGGTTCGAGCCCCGTCCACTCCGCCAGAATACCGAAAAAAGCCTCATCAGCCCTAACGCGCCCCAGGTCGCGCTATGTGCAGATGGGGCTTTTTTCCTTTGTGGCGCCTTGCTATGGGGGCAACAGCCCTGTAAAATCGCGCGAACATTTACGTAGCATCCACAAGACCGGAAACCAGCTAACCATGTTTGATTTTGTTCGCACGCATCAAAAACTGATGCAGATTATTTTGGCGATTCTGATTGTGCCGTCGTTTGCCCTCRTCGGCATCAGCGGTTACCGCAGCTTTGGCGAAGACGCCAATACGCTCGCCAAGGTCGATGGCCGTTCGGTGACGCAGCAAGAGCTGGACAACGCACAGCGCAACCAGCTGGACAACCTGCGCCAGCGTATGGGTCCACAGTTCGACCAGAAGCAGTTCGACACGCCGGAATTCAAGCAGAACGTGCTGGATACGCTGATCGCCGAGCGCGCAGTGAACGCCGAAGTGCACCGCGATCACCTGACCGTGACTGACGCTACGCTGCGCAAGATCATCAGCGAGATTCCAGGCCTGGTGGATGACAAAGGCAAGTTCGAAGTCGAGCGCTACAAGGCCGTGCTGGCCGCGCAAGGCATGTCGCCAGAGATGCATCAGGCGCGTCTGCGCCAGGAACTGAGCCTGCAGCAGCTGACCGGCGCCATCGAGTTCAGCGGCTTCGCGCCACGCACCGTGTCCAAGATGATTTCCGACTTCGGCGCACAAGAGCGCGAAGTGCAGGAACTGATGCTGCCGGTGGCTTCCTTCGTGCCGCAGGTGAAGATCACCGACGATATGGTGAAAGCCTTCTACGACAAGAACGCCAAGCTGTTCGAAGTGCCTGAGCAAGCCAGGATCGAATACGTGGTGCTGAACGCCGCTGCGATTGCAGACCAGGTCAGCGTGAACGATGAGGAAATCGCGTCCTATTACAAGAACAACGAAAAGCGCTACAGCGAAGAAGAGCAGCGCCGTTCGAGCCACATCCTGATCAAGTACGGCACCGACAAGGCAGCGTCGAAAGCCAAGGCTGAAGCTATCCTGGCCGAAGTGCGTAAGAACCCGGCCGAATTCGCCAAGATTGCCAAGGCCAAGTCGGAAGACCAGGGCTCCGCGGAGCAGGGCGGTGATCTGGACTTCCTGGTCAAGGGCAGCTTCGTGAAGCCGGTAGAAGACGCGATCCTGAGCCTGAAGCAGGGCGAGATCAGCAATCTGGTGGAGTCCGAATTCGGCTACCACATCATCACCGTGACCCAGCTGAAGCCTGCGCATGTGAAGACGCTGGACGAAGTGAAGCCGGAAATCGTCGCCGAGATCAAGAAGCAGAAGGCCGCGAAGAAGTATTCCGAAATGGCTGAAACCTTCACCAACACCGTGTACGAGCAAGCGGACAGCCTGAAGCCAGCGGCCGACAAGCTGAAACTGAAGATCGAAACCGCCGAAGGCCTGACCCGTCAGCCGTCGCCTGCACTGGGCCAGGCGCCGTTCAACAACGCCAAGTTCCTGACCGCGCTGTTCTCCGATGACGCCATCAAGAACAAGCGCAATACCGAAGCCGTTGAAGTGGCGCCGAGCACTCTGGTTTCCGGACGTATCGTGGAATTCAAGCCTGCATCCAAGCGTCCGCTGGCTGAAGTGGAAGGCGCAATCCGTCAACGCGTGACCATGGAAGAAGCCCTGAAGGCCGCGCACAAAGCCGGCGAAGAGAAGCTGGCTGCAGCGAAAAAGGCCGGTAGCGCTGAAGGCTTCGGTGAAGCCAAACTGGTGTCCCGCGCCAAGCCTGAATTCAATCCTGCGGCCTTCCAGGCTGTGATGCGCGCCGACGTCTCCAAGCTGCCGGCTTATGTCGGCGTGGAAGTACCGGGCGTAGGTTACGGCGTGTACCGCATCGGCAAGGTGCAGCAGCCTGCCAACGAAGACGCAGCACGCCGCGATCAGGAAGCGCAGCAGATCAATACGCTGACCGCGCAGCAGGAAATGGTGGGCTACGTGGAAGTGCTGAAGCAGAAAGCGAAAGTGAAGATCGTTCGACCGGTCACCACCGCTCCGGCGAAAGCCGAATAATAAAAAAGCCGCCCACGGGCGGCTTTTTTTATTCCTTGTGCAGCTGTCTCGCTGCGGCCAGGAAGGAGTCTGGCGAGATGTCCGCGAGCTCCACGGCCTGGGCTTTATCGTACTGTACGAAATTCCTGTTGATCGACTTGGTGTAAGCCGGATCGTAGTGATCCACCAGCAGCTCGTCCACCAGCTCCGGCATCTGGCCGACGCTGGCCATCTCCTGCCAGCGCGCGATCTTTTCCTTGCCGTGCAGTGGCACCAGGAACTCCAGTTGTGCATTCAGCGCCGGCGCATTGCAGGCGAAGTGCTGGTAATCCTCGATCAGCAGCTTCACGCGGTCGGCGCGCGAGACGTTCATGGCCACGCACTGCGAGGCGCGCATGCGGTCCATCAGCGCCGCAGGTACGCGCAGGTCGCCTACCTTCTTGCTCTCGGATTCAACGAACACGGGGTGCGCAGGATCGAAGCGGCGCAGGCGGTCCCAGATCGAGGTCTCAAACGCTTTCTGCGAAGGCTGCGGCTGGCAGGGAATATYGCCCAGCACCGAACCGCGGTGGGCTGCCAGCTGTTCCAGATCCAGCACTTGCGCGCCGATTGCCTCCAGCGTATCCAGCAGGCGGGTCTTGCCGCTGCCGGTAGTGCCGCAGATGACGCGGAAATCCAGCTCCGGCGTCTTTTCAAGTTCGAGGTTGATCTGGTTGCGGAAGGCCTTGTAGCCGCCGTCCAGCTGCACCACCGGCCAGCCGATCTTGGCCAGCACATGCGCCATGGCGCCGCTGCGGTTGCCGCCGCGCCAGCAGTAGATCAGCGGCTTCCAGTCGCGCGGCTTGTCCAGCCACAGCGTTTCGATGTGGTAGGCGATATTCTTCGACACCATGGCTGCGCCGACCTTCTTGGCTTCAAACGAGCCGACCTGCTTGTACATGGTGCCGACAGCGATGCGCTGTTCGTCATCCAGCACCGGGCAGTTGATGGCATTCGGCAGATGGTCCAGCGCGTACTCGGAGGGGCTGCGCGCATCGATGATGGTGTCGAATTCGTCGAGGCGGGCCAGTACGTCTTC
>NZ_JBFRDW010000595.1:0-3852 GCF_052113985.1 Pseudoduganella sp. RAF53_2
CGATTCCACTGCCGAAAATTCCCGCCATGCGTCGCCCTGGAACTTCAGCTTGACGCGCGGTTTCCAGGTCAGCGTGACGCGGCCGTTGGCACCGCTCTTGTCGCGATCGGTGAAAGTGTCGTGCTTGCGCTTGGCGTAACCCGCCAGCACCTGCAGCTGCGTGATCTCGCTGTAGAGCCAGTTCACGTTCAGCTTCAGCTCATCCTGGGTATAGCCTTCGTCCAGGAAGGCCGTGCCGAGACGGCGGTCGTTCAGGTAATTGCCTTTCAGACGGCGCGCCACCAGACCGACCTTGCTGCCGCTGGGCGCCAGGTAATCGATGCCCGCTTCGGTCAAATCCTCCGTGCGGTCATTGATGCTCTGGGCCGGCAGCTCGTAGGTGTATTTGTTGCGCTGGAAGCCCGCGCGCGCGCGCCAGCTGGGATGGAATTTCCAGCCACCGTTGATGTACTCGCGGTACTGCGTACGCAGGTTGCGGTCATCGCTGTGGAAGTCGTTGAACGGGGTCAGCGTCTGAGAGTAAGCCCCGCCCAGATTGCCGTCCAGATGATTGCCGAGGACCCAGGCCAGATCGGCGTTGAAGTCCTTGCCGTTGTAATTGAGCTGGTCGTAGTGGTCGAACGTGACGCGCGAAATTTTCGCCTGTCCCGTCAGTTTCTGGCGTCCGATCGGACGGTCGACCAGGAAGCCCGCAATGGCTTGCGTGGCGCGGTCCGAGCGCTGGAAGGTGTCCGGCGTGTCGTCGGGCACGCGCAGCAGGTTGTCGTCGTAGGTGTAAGCCACCGAAGCAAACGGTTTGATGGTATCGCTGATATCGGCGCGCGCCATGCCGCAAGCGAGCAGCGCAACAGCCAAAGGCAGCAGACGGAGTTGGGACAGAGGTTTGTGCATGAAAGACCCTTCTTGTTTTTACCAGTATGTCCAGCTGCCTGTCGCGAGAATCCAGACGCCGAGCAGGCAGTTCGTGACGGCGTG
The DNA here is from genome assembly GCF_052113985.1 of Pseudoduganella sp. RAF53_2. Taxonomy (NCBI): domain Bacteria; kingdom Pseudomonadati; phylum Pseudomonadota; class Betaproteobacteria; order Burkholderiales; family Oxalobacteraceae; genus Pseudoduganella; species Pseudoduganella sp. RAF53_2. The sequence goes on from NZ_JBFRDW010000595.1 coordinate 976, forward strand.
GGCCAGCGTGGGGGCCCATAAGGTGCCGCTGCGCATATAGAGCAGGGTGTAGGCTGCGCCAGCCACCATTCCGGCCAGCCACAGGTTGTGTTCGACGCCGAATAGTAGCACCGTGATAAGGAAAGACTTAACCTTCACAGATGAAGGGTGTACGGCGAGGAAACGATTGTCTTCCAGCCAGCGCAGCAGGAAGGAGCGCCAGAACAGCTCTTCCATCACAGGCACGATCAGGGCCGCACCGCCGATGCGCAAAGCGACCAGCAGCCAGTCGATATGGCCTGCTTCGTTGGTGGGATCGAATCCGGTGGAGCTGCCGATCTGCATCCAGTCGGCGTTCAGGCTGATCCACAGCGCCAGCACCAGCACGCCGGTGACGATGGAGATCACCGCCATGCCGGGCGACAGGCGGGCCTGGCTCAGTTCAGTGTAGTGACGGCGGCAGGCCAGCAGCGCCAGCAGAACCCCGCCGATCTTGATGGCATACAGCCAGCGCAGCTGGTCGGCTGCGAAGCCGGACCGCTCCAGCACGTCCTGCACCCCGATGAAGCCCAGATAGATGGCGAAGGGCAGTACCCGCGGCAGGACTGCGCCTGCTGCGATGTCGCCGCCAGGGCCTGCCGTGGCGGCCCGTGCAATCGGTGGTTCCGGGTGCTGGACTGACATTGTTAATCTGCTCCTTTGACAAGGTTTTGCAGATATTACAATGTCCTGCTGAGCTGGCGCGCACGAAAGTGCGAACCGGAAATTTGAAGAAAAAGGTGTTGACCCAGATCAAATACTACTGCGCGACTCGATCTCTTCCCAGCGTTCGAGCGCGGCCATCAGTTCTTCTTCGATTTCGCCGATGCGCTGGTTCAGGCGCTTGGCTTCCGCCGGCGTCTTCTTGTAAAAGTCCGGATCGGATAGCGTCACGTTGAGCGCGCTCTGCTCGTCTTCCAGCTTGGCGATCAGTTTCGGCAACTCTTCCAGCTCGCGTTGTTCCTTGAAGCTGAGCTTTTTGGGCTTGGCCGCAGGTGCCGGTGCCGGCGCAGCTGCCGGCGCGGCCGCGCTGGCCTTCTTCGGCACAGGCGCAGCAGCAGCTTGCGTGGCGTCGCGCACGCGCTCCCAGTCGCTGTAGCCGCCCACATATTCCTTCCACTTACCCTGCCCTTCAGCCACGATCACCTGCGTCACCACATTGTCGAGGAACATGCGGTCGTGGCTGACCAGGAAGACCGTGCCGTTGTAGTCTTCCAGCAGTTCTTCCAGCAGTTCCAGCGTATCGATATCGAGGTCGTTGGTGGGCTCGTCCAGCACCAGTGCGTTGGCGGGCTTGGCGAACAGGCGCGCCAGCAGCAGGCGGTTGCGCTCGCCACCGGACAGGGTCCGCACCGGCGAACGGGCGCGCTCAGGCTCGAACAGGAAGTCGCCCAGATAGCTCATCACGTGCTTCTTCTGGCCGTTGATCTCGACCCAGTCGGAACCCGGCGAAATCGTATCGGCCAGGCTGGCTTCTTCGTTCAGCTGCGCCCGCATCTGGTCGAAGTACGCCACCTGCAGTTTGGTGCCCTGCTTGATGGTGCCGGCGTCCGGCTGTTCTTCGCCGAGGATCAGCTTGAGCAGCGTGGTCTTGCCCGCGCCGTTGGCGCCGATCAGGCCAATCTTATCGCCGCGCATGATGATGCTGCTGAAGTCCTTGACGATCACCTTGTCGCCAAAGGCTTTGTCGACGTTTTCCAGCTCCGCGACGATCTTGCCGGAGCGCTCGCCGGACRCCACTTCCAGGCGCACCTGTCCCTGCTGGTCGCGGCGTACGGCGCGCTGCTCGCGCAGGCGCTCCAGGCGGCGCACACGGCCCTCGTTGCGGGTGCGGCGCGCTTCCACGCCTTTACGAATCCACACTTCTTCCTGGGCCAGGAATTTGTCGAACTTGGCGTTCTCCACTTCCTCGATCGCCAGCTGTTCCTGCTTGCGGGTCTGGTAGGCGCTGAAGTTGCCGGGATAGGACAGCAAGGTGCCGCGGTCCAGCTCGATGATGCGCGTAGCGACGTTGTCCAGGAAGGAGCGGTCGTGGGTAATGAACAGGATGCTGCCCTTGAAATCGCGCAGCAGGCCTTCCAGCCACATGATGGAGGTGAAGTCCAGGTGGTTGGTCGGTTCGTCCAGCAGCAGCACGTCGGGCGCCGCGACCAGGGCGCGCGCCAGCGCCACGCGCTTTTTCATACCGCCGGACAGCGTGTTCATCTTCGCTTCCTTGCCCAGATTCAGGCGGTCCAGCGTTTGCTCGACTTTGTTCTTCAGGTTCCAGGCATCGGCGGCATCCAGTTTCAGCTGGATGTCGTGCATGCGCTCCATTACGGCATCATCGTCGCCGTGGCCCAGCTGGGCGGTCAGCTCTTCATAGTCCTTTGCCAGCTGCGGCAGCTCGCCCAGGCCGGCGGCAACGGCGTCATACACCGGCATCTCCGGATCGAACTGCGGCTCCTGCTCCACGTAGGCGATTTTCAGCCCCTGCTGCATGACCAGCAGGCCGTCGTCCAGCTTCTGGCGGCCGGCGATAATCTTCAGCAGCGAAGACTTGCCCGTGCCGTTGCGGCCAATCAGGCCGACGCGCTCGCCGGTTTCGAGTGCAAACTCTGCGTGGTCAAGAAGCGCATGGTGGCCAAATGCCAGCTGCGCGGAAGAGAGGGAGACGACTGCCATGACGGGGAGGAAATGAGTGCGATAAACGCGCATTGTAACAATTGCAGCGCCGTCAGCTATAATTGCGCTCGCTTTGCGTCCTCCCCGTAGCACAATGGATAGTGCACATGCCTCCTAAGCGTGGGATACTGGTTCGATTCCAGTCGGGGGGACCAGCGACCTCCTTCCGGGAACTTTTCCCACCGACCTCTGTCC
>NZ_JBFRDW010000596.1:0-3847 GCF_052113985.1 Pseudoduganella sp. RAF53_2
ACCCACGTGGGCGTTCCATCGGTCGGCCAGATCACTTACGCAACCTCCGGTTACGTGAACTCCGGCACCACCAGCACCAGCGGTGTTGAGATCGACATGAACTACCGCCTGAAGCTGGGCGATATGGGCACCGCGAAAGCACAGTTCACCTTCAACCACCTGATCTCCTACGAGATCGAGTCGGCTGGCACCAAGTATGAACTGGCTGGTACCCACGGCCCATCCGTGGTGTCTGGCGACACCGGTAACCCGAAAAACCGTGCTCAGCTGACCCTGGGCTGGGACAAGGGCCCACTGGGCGTGACCACCACGTTCAACTGGATTGGTTCTTACTCCAACCTGGACCCGTCGCTTGACGTGACCGATTGCGCCGACGTTGCAGCTGGCGTGGGTGGCCGTAACTACTTCTTCAACCTGAACAACAAGAACCCGGTTTCTTACTGCAAGACCTCTTCGTTCATGTCTACCGACCTGAACGTAACGTACAAGCTGAGCAAGAACCTGACTCTGAAGGGCTCGATCCTGAACCTGTTCGACCGTCAGCCACCAATCGACGTAGCTACCTACGGCAATGCTGGTACCCTGACCGCGTACAACGCATCCCTGCACCAGGCAGGCGCTGTTGGCCGCTACTTCAACCTGGGCCTGAACTACACCTTCTAATCGAAGGCTTCAGCCAGCAAAAAGGGACGCCTCGGCGTCCCTTTTTTTTAAAACCCGAGGCAGAAGGCGGGTGGCTGCCACATCGTGGCAGCCACCTGGGTTACGCCGTGGGTTTACATGCCGCCCCAGGCCGCGTTCAGCACGGTCACGGCCGCCAGCGCCGCCGTTTCGGTGCGCAGCACGCGCGGGCCGATCGACAAGGGCAGGGCGCCGCGGCGCAAGGCTTCCGCTTCCTCCTCATCCGAAAAACCGCCCTCCGGCCCCACCATGATGGTCAGCGCCTGTGGCGGCTGATGGCGTGCCCAGTCCGCCAGCGATTCGGTGGCGCGCGGCGACAGCAGCACACGTTTGTGCAAATCCTGCTGGCCAATCCAGTCGCGGAATTCCAGCGGCTCGGCCAGCTGGGCCAGCCGGTTGCGTCCGCTCTGCTCGGAAGCCGACACGATCACGCCCTGCCAGTGCGCCAGCTTTTTCTCGGCCCGCTCCGACGACAGCCGCACCACGCAGCGCCGCGCCGCCAGCGGCTGCACGGACGCCACGCCCAGTTCCACGGCCTTTTCGATGATCCAGTCCATTTTCGAGCCCTCCGGCAGAGCCTGCGCCAGCGTGATGGCGTAAGGCAGCTCCACTTCGCGCGGTGTGAACACCTTCACTTCGGCCGAAGCGCGCTTTTTCTGGACATCGGTCAGCACCGCCGTGTACTCGCCACCCTCGCCATTAAACAGGGTCAGCGTCTCGCCCGGCGCCATGCGCACCACATTCACGTGGTGGGCGACTTCCTGTGGCAGATCGAGATGCTGGCCGACGGCCAGGGGCTGGGAAACGAAAAAACGGGGCATATGGATGGGTAAAAGCTTGAAAATGCACTAATTTTAAGCGTTGATGTCACGCTCTGGTAAAATATTGGGTTCAGTGGCGGCCCGCTGCCGCAGCGCATGAAAATTCCAACCATTCCTCGAATCACCACGATGAAACCTACGCTCCCCTTCACCAAGATGGCCAATGCGATCCGCGCGCTGGCAATGGATGCTGTTCAGAAGGCCAATTCCGGCCACCCAGGTATGCCAATGGGCATGGCTGAAATCGCAGTGGCCCTGTGGAGCGGCCACCACCGCCACAACCCGTCCAACCCGGCCTGGCCGAACCGCGACCGCTTCCTGCTGTCGAACGGCCACGGCTCGATGCTGCACTACGCGCTGCTGCATCTGAGCGGCTACGACCTGTCGATGGACGAGATCAAGAACTTCCGTCAGCTGCACTCCAAGACCCCGGGCCACCCGGAAGTCGACATCACCCCAGGCGTGGAAACCACCACCGGTCCGCTGGGCCAGGGTATTGCGAACGCGGTCGGCATGGCGCTGGCTGAGTGGCTGCTGGCAAACGAATTCAACAAGCCGGGCTTCGACGTGGTCGACCACTACACCTACGCCTTCATCGGCGACGGCTGCCTGATGGAAGGCATCTCGCACGAGGTGTGCTCGCTGGCCGGTACTCTGGGCCTGAAGAAGCTGATCGCCCTGTACGACGACAACGGCATCTCCATCGACGGTAAAGTGGAAGGCTGGTTCACCGACGATACGCCGAAGCGCTTCGAGTCGTACGGCTGGAATGTGATCCGCAACGTGGACGGCCACGACGTGGCGGCCGTTTCCGCTGCCATCGCCGCTGCCAAGAAGTCCGACAAGCCAACCCTGGTCTGCTGCAAGACCATCATCGGCAAGGGCTCGCCAAACCTGCAAGGCGGCGACAAGGTGCACGGTGCGGCACTGGGCGAGAAGGAAGTGGCCGCAGTACGCGAGTACATCAGCTGGGGCGCCGAGCCTTTCGATATTCCGTCCGACGTGGCCGAAGCCTGGAGCTTCAAGGAACAGGGCGCGGCCTTCGAAAACGAATGGCTGGAAATGTTCAACAAGTACGCTGCCCAGTACCCGACTGAAGCAGCTGAACTGAAGCGCCGTATGGCAGGCGATCTGCCGGCCAGCTTCGACGCCACCCTGCAAGCCGCCATCGCCGCTTGCGTGGAAAAGAAAGAAACCATCGCGACCCGTAAGGCATCGCAGAACGCGATCCAGGCCCTGGCGCCGATCATGCCGGAGTTCCTGGGCGGCTCCGCCGACCTGACCGGTTCCAATCTGACCAACTGGAAGGAAATCGTTCCAGTGCGTTCCGGCCAGCCTGGCAACCACATCAACTACGGTGTGCGCGAGTTCGGCATGTCCGCGATCATGAATGGCGTGGCCCTGCACGGCGGCTACATCCCGTTCGGCGCCACCTTCCTGACCTTCTCCGACTACAGCCGCAACGCCCTGCGTATGGCTGCACTGATGAAGCAGCGTTCGATCTTCGTGTTCACCCACGACTCCATCGGCCTGGGCGAAGACGGCCCGACCCACCAGTCGGTTGAGCACGTGTCCGCACTGCGCCTGATCCCGAACCTGGACAACTGGCGTCCGGCCGACACCGTCGAATCCATGGTTGCATGGGGCGAGGCGGTGAAGCGTGCCGACGGTCCTGCCACCCTGATCTTCTCGCGCCAGAACCTGCCGTTCATGGAGCGCAGCGCACAAGCGGTGGCCGACATCGCGCGCGGCGGCTACGTGCTGGCCGACGAGCCGGGCGCGAAAGCCATCCTGATCGCTACCGGTTCCGAAGTGGAACTGGCAATGAAAGCCGCTGCCGAACTGAAAGCAGCCGGCACCCCGGTACGTGTTGTGTCGATGCCGTCCACCGACGTGTTCGACCGCCAGGACGCTGCCTACAAGGCATCCGTGCTGACCAAGGGCACCCCACGCGTAGCGATCGAAGCGGGCGTGACCGATTTCTGGTACAAGTATGTGGGTCTGGAAGGCGCCGTGGTCGGTATCGACTCGTTCGGCGAATCCGCCCCAGCTGGCGTGCTGTTCAAGCACTTCGGCTTCACTGTCGAGAACGTGGTTGCCAAAGTTAAGTCTGTTCTGGCCTAAGAAGAGTAAGGCGGGCCTGCGGGCCCGCTTTGCACAATAACGATTTCTTTTTATCAGGAGCACATGTAATGACGATCAAGGTAGCAATCAACGGCTACGGCCGTATCGGCCGCAATGTACTGCGCGCTTTCTACGAAGGCGGCAAGAAGCAGGACATCCAGATCGTGGCCATCAACGACCTGGGCAATGCTGAGTCGAACGCCCACCTGACCCGCTACGAC
>NZ_JBFRDW010000597.1:0-3842 GCF_052113985.1 Pseudoduganella sp. RAF53_2
GGTCTGGGCACTCTGGCGCTGGCCGCGGCGCGCCGCCGCAAGAACGCCAGTTAATTCAGGCGCCGCAATGAAAAAAGCCCGCAGCTGCGGGCTTTTTTTCGGCTAAGACCAGCTTACCTGGCCGTTTCCTGCTGAGCGGCGGTATCCGCCGCCGAAGCCGTGGTGGCCGGCGCTGCAACCGGAGCGGCAGGCGCGGCCGGTTGCGGCGTGCCTGCCGGCGCGACCATTGGCGCATTGGCCTGGATCGGCGCCATCATCGTCACCGACAGCCAGCCGGTGGCCGGCAGCAGGGGCACCAGCAGCAGCGCCACGATGTTGATGATCTTGATCAGCGGGTTCACGGCCGGGCCGGCGGTATCTTTGTACGGGTCGCCGACCGTATYGCCGGTCACCGCGGCCTTGTGGGCGTCGGAGCCCTTGCCGCCATGGTTGCCGTCTTCGATGTATTTCTTCGCGTTGTCCCATGCACCGCCACCGGTGGTCATGGAAATCGCCACGAACAGGCCGGTGATGATGGTGCCCATCAGCAGGCCGCCCAGTGCGCGCGGGCCGAGCAGCATGCCGACCACGATCGGCACCAGCACCGGCAGCAGCGAAGGCAGAATCATTTCCTTGATGGCGGAGGCGGTCAGCATGTCGACCGCCTTGTCATACTGCGGCTTGCCGGTGCCGTCCATGATCCCTTTGATGTCGCGGAACTGGCGGCGCACCTCCACCACCACAGCGCCCGCAGCGCGGCCCACGGCCTCCATCGCCATGGCGCCGAACAGGTAAGGGATCAGGCCGCCGATGAACAGGCCCACGATCACCATCGGGTCGGACAGGTCGAAAGACATCTTCAGCTCGCGCGTTTCCAGCGCGTGAGTGTAGTCGGCGAACAGCACCAGCGCCGCCAGACCGGCGGAACCGATGGCATAGCCCTTGGTCACGGCCTTGGTGGTATTGCCCACCGCGTCCAGCGGATCGGTAATGGCGCGCACGGAATCGGGCATGCCGGCCATTTCAGCGATACCGCCGGCGTTGTCGGTTACCGGACCGTAGGCATCCAGCGCCACCACGATACCCGCCATCGACAGCATGGCCGTGGCTGCAATCGCCACGCCGTACAGGCCGGACAGCTTGAAGGAAATCAGGATCGCCACGCAGACCGCCAGCACCGGCCATGCGGTGGACTTCATCGACACGCCCAGGCCCGCAATGATGTTGGTGCCGTGGCCGGTGGTGGACGCTTCAGCGATATGGCGCACCGGTTTGAAATCGGTGCCGGTGTAGAACTCGGTGATGTAGACCATCAGGCCGGTCAGCACAATGCCCACGACGGTGGAGCCCAGCATCTTGTAGCGCATGGCGTCGTCGTGCCACAGCATCCAGGTCACGACCACGAAGCCGATCAGCGACAGGCCCGCAGCCCACCACAAGCCGGTGTACAGCGCGGACATGATCTTCTTGCCCGGCTTGGCCTTCACCATCGAGCAGCCCACGATGGAGCCGAGGATGGACACCGCGCCCAGCAGCATCGGGTACAGGATCGCCTCGGTCGGCGAGCCGCTGATCAGCAGTGCGCCCAGCAGCATGGTGGCAATCAGGGTCACCACATAGGTTTCGAACAGGTCGGCGGCCATGCCGGCGCAGTCACCCACGTTGTCGCCCACGTTATCGGCGATCACCGCAGGATTGCGCGGATCGTCTTCCGGAATGCCGGCTTCCACCTTGCCCACCAGGTCGGCGCCCACGTCCGCGCCCTTGGTGAAAATGCCGCCGCCGAGACGGGCGAAGATCGAGATCAGCGAGGCGCCGAAGGCCAGGCCAATCAGCGGTTTGATCACGTCATGCGGGGTGATGCCGGGACCGGCCATGCTGGTCAGCAGCATATAGAACAGCGTCACGCCCAGCAGGCCAAGGCCAACCACCAGCATGCCGGTGATGGCGCCGCCTTTGAACGCGACGTTCAGCGCTTCGTTCATGCCCACCGATGCCGCCTGCGCGGTACGCACATTGGCGCGCACCGAAACATTCATGCCGATGAAGCCACATGCGCCGGACAGCAGCGCGCCGATGAAGAAACCCAGGGCTGTCTGCCAGCCCAGCATAAGGAAGATGGCAATGAGCAGCACCACTCCGACAATGCCAATTGTTCTGTATTGCCGTGCCAGATAAGCTGCCGCGCCTTGCTGAATGGCTGCCGCGATTTCCTGCATACGCGGATTGCCCGCGTTTTGTGCCAGAATCCAGTTGCGTGCCCACAAACCATATACGACCGCGAGCACACCGCACGCTATCGCGAACCACAAACTTGCTGCCATAAATTGCCCCCTTCTGTTATTAGAATCAAGTGCTACATCACGGAATCAGACTACCGCCGCGCCTTGTGGGCACGACACTAACCAACTACGTACTGCAAAACTTTGATGCTCAACGGCCAGGGGGCCGTTCATGGCGGATCAATGATCCGCCCTACATGTTGTCGCGGCCATTTCGGGGCCGCACCCGGGGCGCGTCGTAGGGCGGATCATTGATCCGCCGCTGCGGGCGCAAATGGAAAGCGGGCCGAAGCCCGCCTGAGTATTAGCTCGAAAGCGCCGCGAACGCGCGGTCGCGGATTTCTTCGACAGGGCCTACGCCCTCGATTTTGCGATACTTCGGCGCGCCGGCCTGGCCCGATTGCGCCCAGTTGTTGTAGTAGCCCAGCAGGACTTCGGTCTGGTTGTGGTAGACATCCAGACGCTTCTTGACCGTTTCAGGCTTGTCGTCGTCGCGCTGCACCAGCGCTTCGCCGGTCACATCGTCCTTGCCTTCTTCTTTAGGCGGATTGAATTTCACGTGATAGGTACGGCCCGAGCCTGGGTGGCAGCGGCGGCCGGACATGCGTTCGATGATCTGTTCATCCGGCACGTCGATTTCCAGCACGTAGTCCACGGCCACGCCGGCGTCCTTCATGGCGTCAGCTTGCGGAATGGTGCGCGGGAAGCCGTCGAACAGGTAGCCGTTGGCGCAATCCGCGTCCTTCAGGCGCTCTTTCACCAGGCCGATGATGATGTCGTCGGAAACCAGCTGGCCAGCGTCCATGACCTTCTTGGCGGCCAGACCCAGTTCGGTGCCGGCCTTGATGGCGGCACGCAGCATGTCGCCGGTGGAAATCTGCGGAATGTTGTACTTTTCCTTGATGTAGTTGGCTTGGGTGCCCTTACCGGCGCCGGGAGCTCCTAACAGAATGAGACGCATGAAATTTCCTAAAACAATAATAATTAGTATGTGGTCGCCTTGACTACCTTGCTACGAAACTTACCACAAAAGTCTGGCGAAACACCAATTTGAATCCAAATTGGCTGTTGATTATTCGACTACTTGTAGTGGCGGCGCACCCGCTCCAGGTCTTCCGGCGTATCGACACCGGCAGCCGGCGCGGATTCCGTGACGTGCACGGCGATCGAATAGCCATGCCACAGAACGCGCAGCTGCTCCAGCGCTTCGATGCTTTCCAGCGGAGAGGCTTCCAGTGCCGGGTAGGCCTGGAGGAAGTCGTTGCGGTAGGCGTAAAGGCCGATATGGCGCAACGGGGCATAGCCGGCGGGCAGCGCATCCTTCGATTTAGCGAAGGCGTCGCGTGCCCAGGGGATGGTGGCGCGGCTGAAATACAGGGCGCGGCCCTGCTTATCCAGTACGACTTTCACCACGTTGGGATTGAATACATCCGCCACGTCATGCAGCGGGTGGGCGCACGTGGACATCGGCACGCCGGCGCCAATTCGGGCGGCGGCGGCTTTCAGCAGCGCGGGATCGATCAGGGGCTCATCCCCCTGAAGATTGACCACCACCGCATCCAAAGGCAGATTGAGTTTCTG
>NZ_JBFRDW010000598.1:0-3834 GCF_052113985.1 Pseudoduganella sp. RAF53_2
GCTTGAAGCAGATGATCTCCTGCATGGTGATCATTTCGCCTTCCATGCCGGTGATCTCCGAGATCGACATCACCTTGCGCTTGCCGTCTGTCAGGCGCGCCACCTGCACCACGACGCCGATGGCGGAGCTGATCTGCTGGCGCATGGCTTTCACCGGCAGGCCGGCGGCGCCCATGCTGATCATGTTTTCCAGGCGGGTCAGGGCATCGCGCGGGGTGTTGGCGTGGATGGTGGCCATCGAGCCTTCATGGCCGGTGTTCATCGCCTGCAGCATGTCCAGCGCTTCGGCGCCGCGCACCTCGCCCAGGATGATGCGGTCGGGACGCATACGCAGGGCGTTGCGCACCAGGGCGCGCTGCGTCACCTCGCCCTTGCCTTCGATATTGGGCGGGCGCGTTTCCAGGCGCACTACGTGCGGCTGCTGTAGCTGCAGTTCGGCCGCGTCTTCGATGGTCACGATACGTTCGCTGTGGCTGATATGGCCGGACACGGCGTTCAGCATGGTGGTCTTGCCGGAGCCGGTACCGCCCGAGATCAGGATGTTCACCTTGGATTTGCCCAGCGCCTGAAGGATGGTGGCCATGGCTTCGGTCATCGAGCCAAAGCTGATCAGCTCATTCATGCCCAGCGGCTCGGCCGAGAAGCGGCGAATCGACAGGATCGGGCCGTCGATGGCCAGCGGCGGAATGATGGCATTGACGCGCGAACCATCCGGCAGGCGGGCGTCCACCATCGGGCTGGATTCGTCGATGCGGCGGCCCACGCGCGAGACGATCTTGTCGATGATCTTCATCAGGTGGGCGTCGTCGTTGAAGGTCACCGGCGTCAGTTCGAGGCAGCCGCGGCGTTCCACGAAGACCTGGCGCGCGGTATTGACCAGGATGTCCGAGATATTCGGGTCGGCCAGCAGCGGTTCCAACGGGCCGAAGCCGAGCACCTCGTACTGGATGTCGCGGGTGAGGTTGCGGCGCTCGCTGTCGTTGATGACCACCATATTCTCTTCGAGCAGGCGCTCGACCAGGATGCGCAGCTCGTCCTTGATCTGGTCCTGGGTCAGGCGCTGCATGCCTTCCAGATCCACGCGGTCGAGCAGGGTCTGGTGGATGCGGTGCTTGAGCTGCTGATAGGCGCGGTTGTCGATGCCTTCCGTGCGCAGCGGGGCGACATTGCCGCTGGCGCCGGCGCCAAGGCGGTTGCGAAGGGTATGAGCTGGTATTTGCATGATTCTCTCCCGGGGACTTCGGTGTCTTCAATTGCGCTGCAGGATGCGCGACAGCCAGCCGCGCTGTTCGCCCTCTGGCTCGCCGGCCAGTTCGCGGGCCATTTCCTGCAATGTTTTGGATACAGGGCTGTTGCGCGCCAGTTTCAGGATCGGCACGCCCTGATTGACGGAGGCAGCAGCCGCTTCGTAATGATTCGGAACGGTTTTGAACATGCGCGTGCCATAGGCTTTTTCGCAGTCGGCCAGGCGGATGTCGCCGCTGTTGGAAAAGCGGTTGACGATCAGGTTGATTCTGTCGCTGCTGTAGCCCAGCGAGCGGAAGACCGAAAGCAGGCGCTTGCCATCGCGGATGTAGGGCAGGGTGGCCTGCAGGATCGGGAACAGCATGTCCGCATGGTCCAGCGCGCGCACGCTGACGGCATCGAAGTTGCGGCCGATGTCGAGAATGACGAAGTCGTAGTGCTGGCGGGCCAGTTTGAGCAGGGCATCGATATGCTCCGGCTGCACGTCGTTGGCATGCGTCGGGTCTTCCGGTGCGGCCAGCACGCCGAAGTTGGGGGTGACCTGAACCATGCTGGAAGCCAGGAAGGACGGGTCGAGGCGGTGGATCTGCTGCGCTACCTGGGCCAGGCTGGCGGCCGGACGCAGGTCGGACACGAACAGGGAAGCATCGCCGAACTGCAGGTTCAGATCGAACAGGGCCACGCGCTTGCCTTCTGCAGCGGCCAGCGCGTAGGCCAGATTGGTAGCGAGGAAGGTGGCGCCGCTGCCGCCTTTGCACGAGACGAAGGCCAACACCTTGCCGGTAGCGCGGGAAGAGACGGCACGCTTTTCGTCGATGCGGCGCACCGCTTCGATCAGTGCATGCTGGTCCATCGGCAGCGGCAGCACTTCGCGCACGCCGGCGCGCATGGCTTGCAGCAGGAATTCCGGAGTCTGCTGCTGGCAGGCGACGATGATGGCGGTGCCAGGATGCTGGCTGCTCAGGCTTTCGATGCGCTCGAATTCCTTGCCGTTGACGACCGGCTGTGCAAGCAGGACCAGATCCGGCACGTGCTCGGACGTGTTCAGCTTGTCCATTGCTCCGGAAACCAGCTCCACGTGATCGGTGACGCTGCGCTCGCGCAGCAGGCGCCCGATTTCGAAGAGATGCTTGTCGTTGTTGGAGATGGCGGTGATCTTCATGATGCTCTCCGGTGCGCGCTCGCTAGTTGGTGAAGCCCATGCTTTCTGCATACATGATCACGGTCGAAGCCGGCATGTTGATCTTCAGGCTGTTGCTGTTGAACAGGGAGCTGTTGGCCACGAACGGCGTGAACTGCACGTTCGTCATCTGGACCTGGACCGAATAGATGCAGCTTGCAGTGCGGAGGGCATCATTGCAGGCTGACATATTGTCCGCGGGATCGGTGGGCGGGTTGATGACGGCGGTTCCGGCCTTGTTCAGGTAAGTGATGTTAATGGTTCCGGGCGTTATTTCGCTGGCGCCTGGAACGACAGTGGTCCTGTTAAACATGGCCAGGGTTTTTGCCGTCGTGTTGTCCGCCGTGCTGGTCCAGCGGATGGCCGCTTCGCGCGCGGCGCGCCGGGTCACTTCCTGCATCGTGTTATACACGTACATATAGCGGCCGACTTCGATGATGGCCAGCATGAGCGGGAAAAACACAAACAAGGCCAGAAGCGCAAATTCGACGGCTACGCCGCCGCGCTGGCGCGGCAGGTGTCGGGGGGACGGGCGGGCATTCATGTCGGCCTCCTAATTGGGCTGCATATAGCGCATGGTGGTCGAAGCCTTCATCGTCAGTGTTGTCGAGCCCGTAAGCAGAGGGACCGTGCTGCCGAAGACATAGCTCCAACCGGTGGTTTCGACGCGCACACCGCCTGGCTCAGTACCGTCGGTGCAGGTGCCGTCGGCGTAGGTGGTCTTGTCCAGGCAGGTCACCAGGACATTGCTGCTGCCGAAACCTGGCATTCCGCCAGCCTGGGCCTCGGCCACCACGCGGTCCTTGGCCGCCTGCACGGCTGCCGAGTTGATCGTGGCTTTGGCGGCCATGCTGAACAGGCGAGCGCCGTCACGGGTCGCCTTGGTCAGAGTTTCGTACTGGGCCAAGGCTCGTCCCAGGCCGAAAACGCCGGCCAGCAACGTGATCATGATCGGCAGGATCAACGCGAATTCCACAGCGATGGATCCGGAAGTATGGCGATGATGGCGGCTATTCATGGCATTCACTTATAGAGCTTGACTTCGGCGGTGGGCACCGGCTCGACAAGGCCAGTGAATTCCACAAACAGTTTTTTAGGCGAGCCGGAAAAGTCGGCCTGCGTCAGCATGAAGAATTTGCCAATTCCGACGGCCGGCATCTTGGCGCATGCACCACTGCCAACCGGCGTCGCGGAACAATTAATCAACACAAGGTTCAACACGCGGCGGTCGATTTGACCGGTGCGGCCCGTCGGTCCCAGGTAATAGTTCGAGTTGCTGGACTGGTTGTATGGCGCGGCTGGTGTCCCGGCCGGGAAGGCGTTGCCGGCTGTGGTTGGGTATTTGCTCGCGTCGATATAGTCAGTGGCACCGCCCTTGGGGCCGTACATCAGCTTGTCCGTGCCTGGTG
>NZ_JBFRDW010000599.1:0-3825 GCF_052113985.1 Pseudoduganella sp. RAF53_2
GGCGTAGTGCCAGGCGCCGGAGCCCCCGCTGCACAGGCGCCGCGTGCCGCCACCGCTGGCATGACGCCGACCCTGAGCACACCGCCTGCCGCTGCGCCGCGCGCTGCCGCACCGGCGCCTGCTGCTACTGCTCCGGCTCCTGCGAAAAAGGAACCTGCACGATGAACCGTCCACAATACATCCTGCTGCCCGTCAGCCCGCTGTTCATCGCATTCAGCCTGCTCTGCGCGGTCTTGTTGAATATGCTGCCCTGGGGCCGTATGGTTGGCGTACCGGATTTCGTAGCGCTGGTGCTGGTGTTCTGGGGTATCCATCAGCCGCGCAAGGTCGGCATCGGCACTGCCTTCTTCCTCGGCCTGCTGATGGACGTGCACGACGCCACCCTGCTGGGCGAGAACGCGCTGGCCTACACGCTGCTGTCCTACTTCGCCATCATGATGCACCGCCGTGTGCTGTGGTTCCGCGTCTGGACCCAGGCCATGCATGTGCTGCCCCTGCTGATTCTGGCGCAAGGCGTGCAGCTGCTGGTGCGCTTCATCGTGTCGAGCAAATTCCCGGGCTGGTTCTTCTTCCTGGAGAGTATTGTGGCTGCGCTGCTGTGGCCCGTGGTGACGATGTTCCTGCTGGCGCCGCAACGCCGCGCCGTGGATAAAGACCACACCCGTCCGATCTGAGCATGACCGAGTTTAAAAACACAGAACGCGACCTTCATCGCTTCCGCGTTCGCCTGTCGGCGATCGGCGGGCTGGTGTTCCTTTGCTTCATGGCGCTGCTGGCGCGCTTCATCTGGCTGCAGGTGATCAAGCACAGCGACTACGCCGCGCAGGCGGAAGACAACCGTATCGCCGTGGTGCCCATCGTGCCGAACCGCGGCCTGATCCTGGACCGCAAAGGGGTGGTCCTGGCCCGCAACTACTCCGCCTTCACGCTGGAGATCACGCCATCCAAGCTGCGCATTCCGCTGGAAGACATGATCGACGAGCTGGCGAAAGTGGTGGAAGTCACGCACAAGGACCGCCGCCGCTTCAAGAAGCTGATGGAGGAATCGAAGCACTTCACCAGCGTGCCGCTGCGTACCCGCCTGACGGATGAAGAAGTGGCGCGCTTTACCGCCAACCGCTTCCGCTATCCCGGCGTGGAGGTCCAGGCGCGCCTGTTCCGACAATACCCGCTGGGTGAAACCGCCTCGCACGTGATCGGCTACATCGGCCGTATCAACCAGGCCGAAGCCAAGGCGCTGGAAGGCACGGAAGACGCAGCGAATTACAACGGCACCGAGCATATCGGCAAGGAAGGCCTGGAAAAGAGCTACGAAAAAGAGCTGCATGGCCAGACCGGCTACGAAGAAGTGGAAGTGACGGCCTGGGGCCGCGCTATCCGCACGCTTTCGCGCACGCCGGCGGTGCCGGGCAATAACCTGATCCTGTCGGTCGATATTGAGTTGCAGAAGGTGGCGGAAGAGGCCTTCGGCGAATGGCGCGGTGCGCTGGTTGCCATCGAACCTGAAACCGGCGACGTGCTGGCGTATGTGTCCCGCCCCGGCTACGACCCGAATCTCTTCGTGGACGGCATCGATGCGCAAAGCTGGGCGGACCTGAATAACTCGCTGGACAAGCCGATGGTGAACCGTCCGCTGTCCGGTACCTACGCGCCAGGTTCGACCTTCAAGCCTTTCATGGCGCTGGCCGCGCTGGAGCTGGGCAAGCGTACGCCGAGTTCGGCGATTGCCGATCCGGGCTTCTTCTATCTCGGAGCCCACAAGTTCCGCGACGACGTGGTGGGTGGCCACGGCACGGTGGATCTGCGCAAGTCCATCGTTGTGTCCTGCAACACCTACTACTACATCCTGGGCCGCGACATGGGGATCGACGCGATCCACGATTTCATGGCGCCTTTCGGCTTCGGYCGGCCAACCGGCATCGACCYGGAAAACGAGAAGGCCGGCGTGCTGCCTTCGCAGGAGTGGAAGCGTCAGCGCTTCAAGAAAAATCCGGCGGCAGGCAAGTGGGTGGGCGGCGATACGATCTCGGTGTCCAACGGCTCCGGCTACAACGCGTATACCCCGCTGCAGATTGCACACGCGGTTGCGAACCTGGCCAATAACGGTGTGGTGATGAAGCCGCACCTGGTGAAAATCGTCGAAGATCCGGTCACCCGTGCGCGCAAGCTCACCGTGCCGAAAGAAAGCTACCGCATCCCGCTGAAGCAGCAGAACATCGACTTCGTGAAAGACGCCATGGTCGGCGTGACCAGCGAGCCGGGCGGCACCGCCTTCCGCGCCTTCACCAACGCGGGCTACACGGTAGGCGGCAAGACCGGTACGGCGCAGGTGGTGGCGATCAAGGCCAATGAGAAGTACAACGCGGCGCGCCTGGATGAGCGTCTGCGCGATAATGCCTGGTTCACGGCCTTTGCTCCGGCCGATAAGCCCAAGATCGTGCTGGCCATGATCGTGGAAAACGCGGGCTTCGGCGGCCAGGTCGCTGCGCCGATCGCACGCAAAGTGCTGGACTACTGGCTGCTGGGCAAACGCTCGACCGAGAAAGACACCACGCCGGTGCCGAAGGAAGACGMAGTTACCGTGCCGGTCGAATCGCTGCCGGCCGAAGACGTGGAAGCCGCCGCTGCTGCCGCTGAAAAGCGCCAGAATCCGGCAGGCCAGATCCCGGCGCCGCAATCGCCATCGCCTGCGCCGGAGAGCAAGGACCAGCAGAAACCAACGACGGCCCCGCCGCCGCGCAAGAAGGAATAAGGAGGCGCCATGCCGATCAATGAAAGACGCTCGCTGTGGCGCCGCATGCGTCCCTACCTGACCGTGTTCGATGGTCCTCTGACCCTCATTCTGGCGTTCCTGCTCGGGACCAGCCTGGTGACGCTGTATTCCGCCTCCATCGGTATTCCTGGCAAGATCGAAGACCATCTGCGCAATATCTTCATGGCCTTCCTGGTGATGTGGTTCGTGGCGAACATCTCGCCGCAGAACATGATGCGCATTGCCTTGCCGGCCTACTTGTTTACCCTGTTGCTGCTGCTGGCGGTTGCCGTGGCGGGCACGGTGAAGCTGGGCGCGCGGCGCTGGCTGGTGCTCGGGCCGATGCAGATCCAGCCCTCCGAATTCGCCAAGATTGCCGTGCCGCTGATGCTGGCCTGGTTCTTCCAGCAACGCCAGGGACATCTGCGCTGGCACGCCTATGCCGTTGCGGCGGCGCTGCTGCTGATTCCCGTTGCGCTGATCGCCAAACAGCCGGACCTCGGTACTGCACTGCTGGTGGTGGGCTCCGGTTTCGCCGTGATCTTCCTCGCGGGTCTGGCATGGAAGGCGCTGCTGGCGCTGTTCGTCATGGGCGCGGCCAGCCTGCCGGTAGCCTGGTCGATGATGCACGACTACCAGCGCGAGCGCATCATGACGTTGATCGATCCGACTTCCGACCCGCTGGGCAAGGGCTTCCACATCATCCAGTCCACCATTGCGGTTGGTTCCGGCGGCATCTTCGGCAAGGGCTGGACCAACGGCACGCAAGCCCACCTGGAATTCATCCCCGAACGCACCACGGACTTCATCTTCGCCGTCTATTCCGAAGAATTCGGCCTGGTCGGCAATATGTTCCTGATGTTCCTCTATCTGCTGCTGATTGGCCGCGGGCTGATGATCGCCAATGGCGCACCGAATTTCTTCACGCGTCTCCTGGCCGGCGCCATCACCATGATCTTCTTCACCTACGCCTTTGTGAACATGGGCATGGTGAGCGGCATTTTGCCGGTGGTGGGTGTGCCGCTGCCGTTCATGAGCTACGGCGGCACCGCGCTGCTGACGCTGGGGCTGGG
>NZ_JBFRDW010000600.1:0-3824 GCF_052113985.1 Pseudoduganella sp. RAF53_2
GTACATGCGCCGCAAGTACCAGGAAAACGGCTACGACGAAGTGAAGGCGCCGCAGATCCTGGACCGCACCCTGTGGGAAAAGACCGGCCACTGGGAGAACTATCGCGAAAACATGTTCACCACCGAGTCCGAGAACCGTTCCTACGCGCTGAAGCCGATGAACTGCCCGGGCCACGTGCAGATCTATAACTCCGGCCTGCATTCCTATCGCGACCTGCCGCTGCGCTACGGCGAGTTCGGCCAGTGCCACCGCAACGAATCCTCGGGCGCGCTGCACGGCGTGATGCGCGTGCGCGGCTTTACCCAGGACGACGGCCACATCTTCTGTACCGAAGAGCAGATCGAATCCGAAGTGACGGCCTTCCACTCGCAGGCGATGGAAGTCTATAAAGATTTCAAGTTCGACAGCATCGACGTGAAGCTGGCGCTGCGTCCGGACAGCCGTATCGGTTCAGACGAAGTATGGGATGAAGCCGAAGAAGCGCTGCGTTCCGCGCTGCGCGCTTGCGGCGTGACCTGGACTGAGCTGCCGGGCGAGGGTGCTTTCTACGGTCCGAAGATCGAGTACCACCTGAAGGATTCGCTGGGCCGTCCGTGGCAGGTTGGCACCATGCAGGTGGACTTCTCCATGCCGGGCCGTCTGGGCGCGGAATATGTCGATGTTGACAACACCCGCAAGACCCCGGTCATGCTGCACCGTGCGATTGTTGGTTCCCTGGAGCGCTTCATTGGCATCCTGATCGAGAACCATGCCGGCGCGATGCCGATGTGGCTTGCGCCTGTGCAAGTATCGATTCTCAACATCAGCGACGCGCAGGCGGAATACTGCAAAGACCTTGCTGCCAAGCTGAAAAAGCTGGGATTCCGCGTGGAGGCTGATTTGCGCAACGAGAAGATCACGTATAAAATACGCGAACATTCCGTCCAAAAACTGCCGTACATTCTGGTTGTCGGCGATAAAGAGCGGGATGCCAACACCGTGGCCGTGCGTGCCCGGGGCAATGTCGATCTGGGCGTCATGTCCATCGATGCCCTGGTGGAGCGACTCCAGCAAGACGTCGCTACCAAAGCCTGATGCGGGACTTCTCCGCAACCGGCCAGCAAACAAACATTAAAGGAAACTGCAATAGCTACTGACAAGTCACATCGCATCAATGGCGAGATCACCCATCCCGAAATGCGTCTGTCGGGCGTGGACAATGAACCGCTGGGCATCGTAAGCCTGGCCGAAGCTTTCCGTCTCGCGGAAGAGGCGAACGTCGACCTGGTGGAAATCGCGCCGAATGCGACTCCACCGGTTTGCCGCCTCATGGACTACGGCAAGTTCAAGTATTCGGAACAGAAGAAGGCGCACGAAGCCAAGTTGAAGCAGAAGGTAATCTCCGTGAAGGAAGTCAAATTCCGTCCGGGTACCGATGATGGCGACTACAACATCAAGCTGCGCAATCTGATCAAGTTCCTGGAAGACGGTGATAAGACCAAGATCACTCTGCGCTTCCGCGGCCGTGAAATGGCCCACCAGGACATCGGCATGCGCATGCTCGAGCGTCTGAAAGCCGACCTGGAGCCGCATGGCCAGGTCGAGCAGTTCCCGAAAATGGAAGGCCGCCAGATGATCATGGTTCTGGCGCCGAAAAAGAAGAAGTAATTCTTCCTTTGCCATTCAAAAAAGGCCAGCCCAGTGCTGGCCTTTTTTATTTTTCAGGCACAGATCACCCGTAACGCGCCAGCTGGAGCGCAAAGCGGCGCAATGGTGCGGGGCCTTCCTGCTGGGCGCTTGCACACCAGGCCCTTAGTTCGGCGAGCAGGTGCTCGGCCGAGGCGCCGGAGGGGACCCAGAGATGATTGAGGCGAAGGCGCGCCTGATGCATGTGGCTTAGCGGCGCGCTATGCGCCAGCCATTGCGTCAAGCGATTCAATTCTTCTGCCGTCAGGCGCTGTGGATCGCGCCGCAGCAGGCGCACGATATTTCGCATCGCATCGCGCGGCAACTGTCGCAGCAAGGACGCGCGCTCCAGCCGGTAAAGTTCCATCATGCTGTGCGTAAGCTGCCGCACCAGCAGCGCGCGGTTGGCCAGCACTTGTTTCAAGGATTCCAGGGTGGGCGCCACCTGATTGGCCTGGGTGGTCAGCGGATTTCCCGCCTGCCGCACCCGGGCGAGGCGCAGCCATTGCAAGATGCGGATGTAGCCCCATCCAATATCGAACTCGAACCAGCGGACCGACAATTTAGCCGAAGTCGGGAAGGTGTGATGATTGTTGTGGAGTTCCTCGCCGCCGATCAGCAAGCCAAGCGGCAGGATATTGGTCGCAGCTTCCTTACAGTCGAAATTGCGGTAGCCGAAATAGTGGCCAAGGCCATTGATCACGCCCGCCGCCAGAAATGGTATCCACATCATCTGGACTGCCCACATGGTCACGCCAAGTACGCCAAACAGTGCGACATCGATGAGCAGCAGCAGGGCGGGGCCTTGCCAGACATAGCGGCTATACACACGGCGTTCTATCCAGTCGTTTGGTGTGCCAGCGCCATAGCGTTCAAGCAGGGCAGCCTGTCCGATCGCATCGCGATAAAGTTCGGCGCCGCGCCACAGCACAGTATGAATGCCAAGGACCTGTGGGCTGTGTGGATCGCGTCCGGTTTCACAGTGGGTGTGATGGCAGCGATGCACGGCGACCCACTCGCGCGTCACCATTCCCGTGGTGAGCCAAAGCCAGAAGCGAAAGAAATGGGCAGGCAGGGGATGCAGGCGCAGCGCGCCGTGGGTTTGGCAACGGTGCAGATAGACCGTGACGGCGACGATGGTGATATGCGTTGCCGCAAGGGTAAGCAGCGCGATTTGCCACCAGCTTACGGCCAGCATGCCGTGTTGTAGCCACTCAAGCAGTGTCATTGCGGCTCCAGTTCGTCATCGGAAGATTTTTGCCGGCGCAGGGGAGGCCACCTACACTACCACGCATCAACCTGGCTGGCCATTGTCGTTTCTTACGGCACTGCCTGCACGAGCGCTTCTCAGCATGCGCTTTTCGGAATGCGAAATATTTGTGCGCCGCACAAAAAACTGTGCTATACTGCGTTCTGCGGTGGAGTTCTCGAGTGCTCCACCTTGTAGCACCATACATTGGTCACACGCCGGCACTTTGCAGATAGCACTGGCCGACTGCTCCGCACCGCGCAGATAGCACGGGCTGGAGCTGCGATTGAAACTGGCATTACATTGAAACGAAGCCCGCAGCAAAGCGGGCTTTTTTTTCGCAYCTCGCAATCGCACATTAAAAAAACACATGGCAAAAGAAGAACTAATTGAAATGAACGGCGTGGTCGTGGAGATCCTGCCGGACCAGCGCTTTCGCGTCGACCTGGATAACGGCCACAAATTAATCGCCTACACGGCGGGCCGAATGAAGAAGAATTTCATCCGTATTCTGGCCGGCGATAAGGTGACGCTTGAATTGTCGCCCTACGACCTGAGCAAGGGCCGCATCGTATTCCGCCATATTGAAAAACGCAGCACCGGCGGTGCTCAGCCATTTCGCCGCCGCTGACTGCGCGGCAGTGCGTCACTTAAATCGTATTGCTGCCATACTGCGCTCGGCGTCTTGCCATTTCCAGATGGGAGCAAAGTATGGACAGCCAGAAATATTCTCCCCCGAGTGGCGCCAACGCATTTCCTCAGCCGCGTCTGAATCGTGCCTTGTCGCGATTTATTGACCAGGCGCTGGTGCTGGCAATTCATCATCCCAGCCAGGCGCGAGAAATGCTTTATTCTGCTGAGATCAGCGCTCTCGCCATCACACGCCTCCTCACCACGCCACATCGTCGC
>NZ_JBFRDW010000601.1:0-3820 GCF_052113985.1 Pseudoduganella sp. RAF53_2
GCATGCAGCAGTTCCAGGTTGTCCACCTTGAGGCTCAGCTGCCGGGCGTCGGCCAGCGACCAGCCAGCGGCCAGCTTCAGTTTGTCGAACACCATCTTCGGTTCTTCGAACCATTCCGGCATATTCAATTCCAGGCCCGGCGCATCGAAGTTGATGCTGCCGCCCTTCTCGTTCGCTTCCAGCGTGCCGCTCAGGTGATCGAAGCCCGGCAACGCAGGAATCGCTGGCGCGCCGGGGTTCTTGCCCGACTTCGGAATGGCAGGGCGCGATTCGAGTGCATTCAAGCCCAGGTCCGACACCTCGGCCTTGACCTTGAAGCTGCCCGGCGCAGGCAGCGCGCCACGCCATTCGGCCGCCAGGTTCTGCACACGTCCGCGCGGCGACAGTGCATCCAGCAGGTCGCGCTGGATTGGCGGCAGCGGCAGGCGCGTCGCCAACTGGGACAGGATGGCCAGATCCAGCGACTTCGCCTTCATCTCGCTCACTTCCGGCTGGGTGGTGGTAGCGGGCAGATGGCGGAAGGAACCGGTGGTTGGCGTCAGCTCCACGCCATCGCGCGTGCGCACGGACAGATCGGTCAGGCTGATGCTGCGGCCCAGCGAGCCAGGCGGCGCCTTGGCTGCCACCAGCGTGGCTGGCATTTCTTCCTGCGCGGTGACGCGGCCATGCAAGGCCGCCACATCGAGTTCGGGCAATTCGGCGTCCAGCTTGGCGACCACGTTTTCCAGCGCCAGGTCGGCGGTCACGCCGGTGGCGCGGGCGCGATCGATACTGACCCAGGCGCGCGCCGCGCCGGCGCCGGACTGCACTTCGACATTGGCCGGAATATAGGTGGACCAGGCAGCCAGATCGGCGTAAGGCACGCTGGCGTACAGCTCGCCCCGCCACTGCGCCACGTCAGATATCCGGCCGAAAGCGGGATGCGAGAAATCGGCGCGCACATCCAGCGGCTTGCCGAGCGTCGCAGGCGGCGTCGCCTTCACGGCAAACTGGTGGCGGCGCCACTTGTTCATCATCAGGAAGCTGACGTTGTCCAGGGTCAGTGCCGGCGTGCCGCGCTGCAGATCGGTCCAGTCCACGCGGCCGTCGCGGATCACCACTTCGCGCTGCGACAGCAGCCAGTCGGCGCCCTTGCCATCGCTCTTCTTCGTTGGATCGATCAGGATGCCGGCGGCGTACAGCTTACCGTCCGCCTCACGCCGCACTTCTAGGTCGGGACGGATGAATTCCAGGGATTCGAAACGCAGGCTGCCGGCCGGCACGCTCCACCACGACAGCGTGGCGGACACGCTGGGCAGCAGCAACGCCTGTTTGCCCTGCGCGTCGCGCAGGATCACATCGCCCAGGAACAGGTTGGGACGCAAACCTTTCCAGGAAGCGTAAATGCGGTCGATGGTAACGGGGTTACCGACAGCACGCGTCGCCAGGCGCTCGAAGTCGCCTTTGTAGTGGTCGATGTTCGGCAGGATGATGTAGCGCAGCGCCAGGAACATGATGGCGAACGCAAAATACAGCAGCAGAACCAGCTTGATCGTGAAGCCGAGTACGTGGTGCGTGGCCAGATTCCAGAAGCGGTAGGCAGCCTGCAGCCGGTGCCAGCGGGACAACAAAGGCCCCTCTTCCGCCACCACCTCCTCCACCGAATTTTCCTTTATTACGCTCAAGCCAAGCCTTTGTTAATTCAGACAATTCTACCGCATGGACCCGCTAAACTATGTTCCAATAGCTAGGCTTTTACATTACTTCACAAATTCCTGATGACCGCACCAAGCCTCGTTTCCGCCTCCCGTTTTTACCAGCGCTGGCTGGCCGCTGCAGCGGATCGGCAAGCCAAAGTTGATGCCATAGCGCAATTATCGCTTGCCTCGCTGAATTTTGCTGAATTTTTGGCAAAAGAACGCAACACTGGCGAGGGAAATCCCCTGCCTTTGGCCAGGGGCATGCGGCGTCTGCGCAACCTGGTGATCGCCGGCCTGATCCGGCGCGACCTGGAGGGCAAGGCGGATCTGAACGAGGTGGTCACGACCATGACGCGGCTGGCCGATTTCGCCATCCGCGAGCATTTGTTCGAGCTCGATGCGGAAATGAGCGCGGCCCACGGCGCCCCGATTGGCGCGGACTCCGGCGCCGAGCAGCAGCTGATGGTGCTTTCCATGGGCAAGGGCGGCGGCGGCGAGCTGAATGTGTCGTCCGACATCGACCTGATTTTCGTTTATCCGGAAGATGGCGATACGGCGGCCGGTCCCGGCCAGCGCTCGCTGTCCAACCACGAATATTTTGTCCGCCTCGGCAAAAAGCTGATCGCGGCCATCGCCGAAATCACGGAGGACGGCTTTACCTTCCGCGTCGACATGGCGCTGCGTCCGAACGGCGCCTCCGGTCCGCTGGCGGCCAGCCTGGGCATGGTGGAGAATTACCTGATCGTGCAAGGGCGCGAGTGGGAGCGCTACGCCTGGGTGAAGGCGCGCGCCGTCACCGGCCATGCGGTCGATATCGCCGCGCTGGACGCCATCGTGCGTCCCTTCTGCTTCCGCCGCTACCTGGACTTCGGCGTGATCGACGCTATCCGCAGCATGCACGCCCAGATCCGCGCCGAAGTGAATCGCCAGGAGCGCCTGCATCCTGACCGCAGCAATAATGTGAAGCTGGGCCGTGGCGGCATCCGCGAAATCGAATTCCTGGCCCAGGTGTTCCAGCTGATCCGCGGCGGGCGCGATCCCAGCCTGCGCGGCCGCTCCACGCGCGAAACCCTGAAACTGCTGCCGGAAAAAGGCTTGCTGGCGGCCGACGTGGTGGAACGCCTGCTGGCCTCCTATACCTTCCTGCGCAACCTGGAACACCGCTTGCAGTACCTGGACGACGCCCAGACCCACACCATTCCTGCCAATGAAGCCGACCAGGCAGTCGTGGCGCAGATGATGGGGATGCCCGATGCCGCCAGCCTGCTGGCCGAGCTGGAAGCCCACCGCCAGTTCGTCGCCGAGCAGTTCGACGCCATCTTCGCCGACAAGAGCGGCAATAGCGATGACGTCGATCCCGACACCAGCAACGATTGCGCCGATCCCGACAACCGCGAAGCCATCGAAGCCCGCTTTACGGGGCTGGGTTACAGCGATCCCGCCGCCGCTGCACAGCGCCTGATCGCGACCTGGCAATCGCCCAAGCTGGCCAGCATGCCGGAAGCAAGCCGCAACAAGCTGGTCGCCCTGATCAATGCCGCCCTGCCCCAGATCGCGCGCGCAGCCGAAAGGAACAGCGCCGGCACCCAGCTGGCGACGCTGGGCCGCCTGCTGGACTTTCTGGAAGCGATCGCGCGCCGCTCAGCCTATCTGTCTCTGCTGACGGAGTATCCGCACACGCTGGAACGCGTCATCAATATGATGCACACCAGTGGYTGGGCCGCCACCTTCCTCAACCAGCATCCGATCCTGCTGGACGAGCTGCTGGATGACCGCCTGCTCAATACCAGCTTCGATCCCGCCGCCGTGGCGCTAGACCTGCAGCGTCAGCTGGCCACCGCGCCGGACGACACGGAACGCCAGCTCGACATCCTGCGCGAAGTCCACCACGTGCAGCTGTTCCACCTGCTGGCGCAAGACCTGGCGGGCGACCTGACCGTGGAGCGCCTGGCCGATCATCTGTCCGCCCTGGCCGACGTGATCGTGGCAGCCGTGGTGCAAGCCGCGTGGCAGAACATTCCCAAGCGCCACCGCGAAGTACCGAAGTTCGCCGTCATCGCTTACGGCAAGCTGGGCGGCAAGGAACTGGGGTACGTTTCCGATCTCGATGTGATCTTCCTGTTCGACGACGACGACCAGGA
>NZ_JBFRDW010000602.1:0-3796 GCF_052113985.1 Pseudoduganella sp. RAF53_2
GTTCAACCGCTCCACTGGCGCGCAAGCCTTTCCGGATGTGATCAGCGCCATCGTCAAAGCTGCACGGTAGTTTTTAGAGGAATCCATGAAATTGAAGAAAACGAAGTACCTCCTGGCGGCCGCGGTAGCGATGTATATCGGCACCGCACTGGCCGCGCCGGATAGCCAACCCTGGATGAACCCGCAGTTGAAGCCGGCGAAACGTGCCGGGCTGGCTGTTCAGGAGATGACCCTGGACGAAAAACTGAAGCTGGTCTTTGGCTACTTTGGCTCCGACATGGCGTCCAAGCATTTCCAGCGTCCGCAGCAGGCGCACAAGCAGTCGGCAGGATTTGTGTATGGCGTGCCGCGCCTGGGCATCCCGAACCTGTGGGAGGCTGACGCCGGCATTGGCGTCGCGAGCCAGGCTGGCCCCGACGCGCGTGCGGCAACCGCGCTGCCCTCAGGCCTGAATACCGCCGCAACCTGGGACATGCAAGTGGCTTACGCAGGTGGCGCGATGATCGGTGCGGAGGCGCGCGGCTTCGGCTTCAACGTCCTGCTGGCGGGTGGCGTCAATCTGATGCGCGATCCGCGCAATGGCCGCAACTTCGAGTATGGCGGCGAGGACCCTCTGCTGGCGGGCAAAATGGTTGGCGCGCAAATCAGGGGCATTCAGTCGAACGGCGTGATCTCCACGCTGAAGCACTTCGCGCTGAACGACCAGGAGACGGGCCGCAATACGCTGAACGTCAGGATTGATGACCAGTCGGCGCGCATGTCGGATTTACTCGCCCTGCAGATCGCCAAAGAGGAGGGCAATCCCGGCGCGGTCATGTGTTCCTATAATCGCGTCAACGGCGTGTACGCTTGCGAGAGCAGCTACCTGCTGAACGAAGTGCTGAAAAAGGACTGGGGCTTCAAGGGCTGGGTGATGTCGGATTGGGGCGCCACCCATAGCACCGTTCCGGCGGCGAACGCAGGTCTGGACCAGCAATCCGGCGTGCCGTTCGACGTTGCCGAGTATTTCGGACCGGCGCTCAAGGAAGCGGTCCTGAACGGCTGGGTGCCGCAGTCGCGTCTGGACGATATGGCGCGCCGCATCCTGCATGCGATGTTCGAGCACGGCGTGGTGGATCGCCCGGCCGCGGCGGAACCCGGCAAAATCGATTTCGGCGCGCACGCGGCTATCTCGCTTCAGGATTCCCAGGCGGGCATCGTCCTGTTGAAAAACAGCGATGCGGTCCTGCCGCTGACCACCGCCGTGAAACGCGTCGCTGTCATTGGCGGCTACGCCGATAAGGGCGTGCTGGCGGGTGGCGGCTCCTCGCTGGTGTACCCGGCGGGCGGAAATGCCGTGCCAGGAATGGAGCCCAAAAACTGGCCCGGTCCGGTGATGGTCTATCCTTCTTCGCCGCTGAAAGCCATGCAGAAGCGCCTGCCGGCAGCAAGGGTGGCCTTCAACGACGGCGCCGACCCGGCAGCGGCGGCGAAATTGGCGCGTGAAAGCGATGTGGCCGTAGTCTTTGCCACCCAATGGGCGGGCGAGGGCTTCGACCTTCCGAATCTTTCACTGGGTGGCCGGCAGGATGCGCTGATTGCTGCCGTGGCTGCGGCCAATCCGAGAACCGTCGTGGTGCTGGAAACCGGCGGACCGGTGACCATGCCCTGGCTGCCGAAAGCGGCGGCCGTGCTGGAAGCATGGTATCCGGGAACCAGCGGCGGCGAAGCCATCGCCAGTGTGCTGTTTGGCGAAGTGAATCCTTCCGGCCATTTGCCGGCCACCTTCCCGCAATCGGAAACCCAGTTGCCGCGCGCGGCCCTGGACGGCTACCCCGAAGTGGCTGACAAGCGTTTCGATGTCGAATACGGCGAAGGCGCGGCGGTCGGCTATAAATGGTTCGACCTGAAGGGCCTGAAACCGCTGTTCCCATTTGGCCATGGCCTGTCCTACACCGAGTTCGGTTTCGTCCAGCTGTCCGCCGGGATGAAGGACGGCGCCCTGCAAGCCTCCTTCACGGTGAAAAATCTGGGCAAGCGGGCCGGCAAGGAAGTGGCCCAGTTGTATGTCGCGCCGCTCGGCGCCCAGTGGGAAGCGCCCAAGCGGCTGGCCGGATTCCAGAAGGTGGATCTGCAGCCGGGGGCGGAAACAGCCGCTTCCATCACGATTGATCCGCGTTTGTTGGCCATGTACGACACTGCCAGCAAGACCTGGCAGGTGGCCAAAGGCGACTACCGGCTGATACTCGCAGCGGATGCCGCCGGCGCCAAGGCGATTAGCACGGTGCTGCACCTGGAAGCGGCCAGCTACGACGTCAACGGCAAACCACTGCATCCGGAGCGCTGACCGCCCGGCCGGGGGAGAGTGTGCCCCATTTAGTGATTGAACTGCTATGATGCAATCAGCAAGCCCGGCAAGAGGCATTGCGTCGAGACAGTTCAATCACCACAACACTAATGCAAGAGTTTTATAAGAAGGCACTGCTGGCACTCATTGTCGTGGTAGTCGCGGACGCGGTGCTGGCATTTTTCCTGTTCTATCAGAGCTATCTGTCGGTGCCGCTGTTCGCTTCGAACCGTGCGGACCCCGGCTGGCATTACATGACCAATTCGGATGTGGAGATGGGCGGCACCTCCACGGTCCAGGTGACCCGCAGCGAGCGCGGACAATTGCGCTTCGAGTTCAGGCTGACCGACGTCGGCAAGTATCCCTTCGCTTCGGCCGGCATGGCCTTATATGATGCGAAAGGGCGGCTGGCCCTGGTGGATTGGTCCAAGTACACCGACATTACCTTCCTGGCCAAGTGCGCGCCGGCCAGCTCGATGGTGTTCGGCATTTCGACCTTCGACCCCAAGATCTCCCGCGTGGGCGAATTCCTGACCTACCGCTCGCCCGGCACCTATTTTTCCTGTAACGAACGGGGCGTTCCTGTCTCGCTGGATCTTACCCGGCTGAGTATTCCGGAATGGTGGTTCTACCAGGTCAATCTCGATCTCTCGCACCAGGGGTATGAGCTGAACAAGGTGTCGAAATTCGTCTTCGGCACCAGCATCCAGAGTCCGCACAACGTCGACTCCTATATGGACATCAGCGAACTGACGATCCATGGCCGCGATTACCGGTATATCGCAGCCCTGGTGGCCATGCTATTGGCGAGTTGGGCCGCATTTGCTCTATGGTTTTTCCGCGCCCATTCGCAGGCGCTGACCATGAGCCTGAACTCCAGAATGAAAAAAGACCTGCCGCTGGTCGCTTATCGCGAATTAACGCTGGAGCCATACCGCGACAAGGAAAAGGCATCGGTCCTGCGCTTTATTGCGACGAATTATACAAATACCGAATTGGATCTGGATGGCGTGGTGACTGCCACCGGCACCAACCGCAATAAAGTCAACGAGGTCTTGAAGTCGGAACTTGGCATGACATTTACCAGCTATCTGAATAAATTGCGGCTGACCGAAGCTGCCAGATTGCTGGCCGAGAAAGGCGGCGCCACCATTGCGGAAATTGCTTATTCGGTAGGCTATTCGAATGTCTCTTACTTTAATAAGCTGTTCAAGGAAGAATACGGTTGTACCCCCAAATCCTTCCGCAGCCTTGCTGTCCAGCAGGAAACTTCGGTCGCCACTCCCTTGCACTCCCAGCAGAACTAATCGCAATTTTTGCACTTTGATAGAAATTTCCATGTGTGCGTTACTGCCCGCCAGGGCCTTCCTCCTATGCTTGGGCTGTGGGTACGCTCACGCTATCGGCGACCCGCGCCGCAAAAATAAATAATACCGAGGAGACAATGGAAATGAAGCCAAGCGCTGCGTC
>NZ_JBFRDW010000603.1:0-3792 GCF_052113985.1 Pseudoduganella sp. RAF53_2
GGCCGCATCCATCTGGAACTGGAAAACATGATGTACGGCGTGATGAGCCGCGAACTGGTGCGCGAACAAGCCATGATCGGCATGCTGGGCGCGCTCAGCGCCGAAGCCCGCGTGGCGCGCTTCCTGGTGTCGCTGTCGGAACGCTTTGCCCAGATGGGCTATTCCAGCAAACTCTTTAATCTGCGCATGACGCGCCACGAGATTGGCTCCTACCTGGGCCTGACTCTGGAAACCGTCAGCCGCACCCTATCCGCATTCAATGAAATCGGCCTGATCAGCGTGGACCAGCGCACCATCGGCATCAAGGATGTCGATGCGCTCAAGTGTCTGCGCCGGCTGCCGCCCTCCCGCGCCCGCAGCAAACTGCCGGGCCGAGGCAAAGCTGCCGCGCCGGCGGAAGCCCCAGCACCGCTGCTGGCTGCCCTCTGAACTTTCTCACCCAGCTTGGGCCCGCTTCGGCGGGTCTTTTTTTATTGACAAGCGGTTTCGTGCTCCTCATAATGCAAATGCGAATCATTCTTATTCAAGGACAAAAACAATGCACAGCACTGAGACCACCTCCCCCGCCACCGGCCTCGCACCTGCCGTGCCGCCAGCCGCGCCGCAAGTACCGCGCTACACCACGGCCGGCTTGATGCAGGACAAGCGTGAAATCGAAATCGAACACGCCGGCCGCATCTATCGCTTGCGCATTACCCAGCTGAATAAACTGATCCTGACCGCCTGATTTTCCCCCGCCAGCCAACCGCCCCAACGCGGCAGCCAGCCACCCAAGCCTTTGATGGAGTGACCATGGCTATCGACCAGAACGACCCGATCTTCCACGAACCCAATCAGCATCCGGAACTGATGCTCTCCGCGGTGCTGCACCTGATGTCGCACTACACCGCGAATGCCGGCGACAACGGCGGCTGCGTCAAGCTGGCGTCGGTTATCGAACGCCATTTGAAAGCGCTGTCCACCCTGCCCGGCCTGGCGCCAGTGCTGAGCGCGACCTGCCAGCAGCTGTCCGAGCAATGGGCGGCTGTCGTGGAACGCTCGCTGCCGCAGCCGCAGCCCAGCTTCCTGAGCCGCATCATGGGTCGCCAGCGTCCTGCCCCGCAACTCGCCTGATGGGGGTGCGCCATGTGCGATCAACACGAAGCGCTGCTGCCCGCCGCGCCAGCGCCGAGGCGGCGCCGCATCTGGGAACTGGGACATAACTGTCTCTGTCCATTGGTTGGCGTCGGCCTGCCCTTGCCGGTACTGCGCAAAGTAGTCGGCAAAGCGGCCGGCGGCACGCCGATCGCGAGCGATTACGAAATCCACGTCGGCACCGTGAGCGAATGCGGCAGCCGCAATCGCCTGTCCGAAGCGGTGCAGAAGGAACTGGAGCGCCGCTATGCCGTCACGCTGCAGCGCTTCCGCAGCGCCAAGGACAGCACTGCGCTGGAAGCCTTATGGCATAAGGCCGTATCCAGCGGCGATGTGTCCGGCGCCTTTTTCGCCGGCCTGACGCATCCGCACTGCACGCAGGCGCTGGAAGAACTGATGTGCCGCGACCTGCACATGATCCAGCACCAGGCAGGCGCCGTTGCCCGCGCCGATATTCAGCGCCTGAATGGACTCGCCACTGACAATGCCGTCCTCACCCGCGAGCTCGCGCGTCTGCAACAGCGCAGCGCAGCGGCGCAGCAGGAGCGCACGGCGGAACAGGAGCGCCACAACGTGGCCATGATGCAACTGCGCGCGCAGCTGATTGGGCGCGACAGCATCATCTCGTCGCTGCGGCAGGAACTGGAAGAGCTGCGCGCATCCATACCCGGCCTGGCCACACGCGAACGCCTGGCACGCCAGCTGGAACTGGCCGAAGAACGCGAACGCTCGCAACGGCAACAGATTGCCGACCTGCGCCGCGCGCTGAGCGAAGCGGAAAACGTGCGTGCCGAAGACACGCCGACGTGCCACGCCGCGCCTGGCAGCGACTCCGCGCCCGGACGCGCCCTCGCAGCAAGCCATCGCCTACCGGGCGACGCGGCGGCAGCCACGGAACCCGGTGGAGACRCGCGCCAGGCCGTCCTGCATGGCCGTCTCGCCGAGCGCCAGGTCGTCCTGCATGGCCGCCTCGCCGAACGCCATGTACTGTGCGTCGGCGGCCGCAGCGGCAACGTGGCCAGCTACCGTGCCCTGCTGGAGCAGGCCGGCGCGCGCTTCAGCCATCACGACGGCGGCCTTGAACACAACGCCAACCAGCTCGAATCCAGCCTGGCCTCCGCCGACCTGGTGATCTGCCAGACCGGCTGCATCAGCCACGCCGCCTACTGGCGCGTGAAGGACTACTGCAAACGCCACGGCAAACGCTGCGTTTTCGTCGACAAGCCCAGCCTCTCGACGCTGCAGCTCAAACTGGAAGAACTCGCGCAATAAAAAACGCCCCGTGCGCCGAAGCGCCCGGGGCGTTTGCTCAAACCAGAGACTGAAACCAGGTGGCTGCCACGATGTGGCAGCCACCAGTTTCATGCCCTTGGTTTAGAAGGTGTAAGCACCGCTAACGTAGAAGGTACGGCCGAAGACATCGGCGTAACGTGGGTCGAAGCCAACCTGGTGGCCCGAGGAGTTACGCAGCGACAGCGGCGGATCGCGATCCAGCAGATTCTTGATACCAGCGCGCAGCTGGACTGCCTTGGTCACGTTCCACTTGCCCTGCCAATCCCAGGTGATGTACGAAGGCACATCCAGACGAATCACTTCGTTCTTGTTGGTGGTCAGGTTACGCACGGTCGCTTCCGCGTCGGTGTAGCCGTTGCGGTAGTTGGCGATGATGGTGTTGCTGAACGCACCGGTGTCCAGGGTGGTGGTCCAACGGATCACGTGACGGAACGATACCTTGTTGTCGATACCGAAGAAGTTCATGTCGTTGGTCCACTGGTCGCTGGTACCAGGAACGGTGTAGTTCGACTTCAGCAGGTAGGTGCCGGCCAGGTTCGAGGTCAGGTTACCGAAACCGAACTTGTGACGCACGGTGGTATCCCAGTCGATACCTTGCTGGTGGGTGTGGCCGATGTTGATCGACAGCGACTTGAACGCCCAGTAGGTATTGCCGGTTGCTGGCTCGGTGTAGGTGGTGAACAGGTCACGGAACTTCACCGGATCGGCAAATGCCTGCTGCTCGGAGATCGCGGACACTTTGTCGTCGATCTTCACGTCCCACAGGTCGGCGCCGAAGGAGAAGGCATTGGTTGGCTCAACGCGGAAGCCCAGGGTGAACTGCTTGGACTTCTCTGGCTTCAGATCTGCATTACCGCCGGAGATCACGTTGTACTGGGTCTTACCTGGACGGCAGTAGTCAGCGCTCGCGATTGGGCAGTTGAAGTTACCGGCGGTGAAGCCGGCGTTAACCAGCGGCTGGCCAATGTCCAGCATCGAAGGCGCCTTGAAGCCGGTGCCGTAGGAACCGCGGATCAGCACGGACTGCACTGGCTGCCAGCGAGCGCTCACCTTGTAGGTGGTTGCGGATTCGCGGTTGCCCAGGGTGGTGCCGGTGATGCCGTTGTCGATTGCCGAGAACGAGTCGTAACGCACAGCTGCCGACAGTTCCACTTTCTTGATGACTGGAGCGGCCAGTTCGGCGAAGGCGCCGTAGCCGTCACGGGTCATGTCGTAAGCTGGAGGCGCGTTCAGGTTGTACACCTTGCCGGTCGCAGCAGCTTCCGATGGAGTCTGCTCGTACTTGTACTGGCGCCAGTCGCCGCCCACTGCGATGCTTGCCTTGCCGCCTGGCAGATCGAACAGTTCACGGGAACCGTGTGCGTC
>NZ_JBFRDW010000604.1:0-3789 GCF_052113985.1 Pseudoduganella sp. RAF53_2
GGCGTGGGGCATGCGGATTTACGCTGCTGCTTTTTGGGTGATGAAGGCCGGTGGCTGCGGGCTGCCTGCGGACAGGGTCAGCACTTCGTAGCCGGTGTCGGTCACGAGAATGGTGTGTTCCCATTGCGCGGACAAGCTGCGGTCCTTGGTCTTGATGGTCCAGCCATCCGGCATTTCCTTGATCTCGCGCTTGCCGGCGTTGATCATCGGTTCGATGGTAAAGATCATGCCTGCCTCCAGCTTGGGACCGGTACCCGGTTTGCCGTAGTGGAGGATCTGCGGTTCTTCGTGGAAGACCTTGCCGATGCCGTGRCCGCAGAACTCGCGCACGACGCTGTAGCCGGCTTTCTCGGCGTGCACCTGGATCGCGTGGCCGATGTCGCCCAGCGTGGCTCCCGGCTTTACTTGTTCGATGCCCAGCCACATGCACTCGTAAGTGATGTCGGACAGGCGCTTGGCCAGAATCGAGGGCGCGCCGATGAAGAACATGCGGCTGTTGTCGCCGTGGTAGCCGTCCTTGGTGATGACGGTGATATCGAGATTCACCACGTCGCCGTTCTTCAGCACCTTGTCACCCGGGATGCCGTGGCAGATCACGTCGTTCACGGACGTGCAGATCGCCTTTGGATACGGCGTGTAGCCGGGAGGGCAGTAGTTCAGCGGGGCAGGGACGGTGCCCTGTACGTTGACCATGTATTCATGGCACAGGCGATCCAGCTCGCCGGTGGTGACGCCGGCTTTGACGAATGGGGTAATGTAGTCGAGCACCTCGGAGCCGAGGCGGCCGGCCAGGCGCATGCCTTCGATGTCTTCGGTGGTTTTGATGGAAATGGTCATTTGATTCTGCAATCTTGTCTGGTGCACGCGGGGACGCGTTATCAGCAAGATTATAAACGAAGGGGCAGAAGCGGGCGTTCTGCCCCTCTGGGGAGGGCGGGGGGATCAGCGCCAGTTTTTCGGGTCGTATTTGCCCGGTTCGCCGGGGTTGGTGCGCACATTGCCGGCCTGGCGGCGCTGGTCGATGGACGGATGGGCCAGAAGCTTGAATTTCGCCTGGTCCAGTTCACGCAGCGCGACGCGCGGGTGCAGCACATTCCACGGGTCCATATTCCATGGCTCATGCGCATCGCCTTTGAAATCAGGCTTAAATGCCAGCGGGCCGGGATTCTGGAACAGGACTGGGGGCGTGAGCGTGGAGAGCTGTTCGATCATCCACTGCAGCGCCGCATCGGACAGGCCGGCCTGGGGATAGCCGCCGCCGACGTCGGCGTGCGCGCCGGGGAACACCATCTGCGTCACGCCCGCCCGTGCGTTCCAGAGCGTGGGCGTGAAGTCCACGCGCTGCTCATCCAGGGCGATGGCGTGCAGGCCGACTTTGATCTCGGGCGAAAGATCATTATTTATGAACTTGAAGGTATCGGAACGGGCGTCGCGGTGGTAGGCCGGGATGCCCATGGAGCCAACCGTATCCCAGACGGCGACGGCGCCGACCGGCGCGGTGAGCTGGACAAAGTCTTCCTTCTTCAGCGAGTTCTGGCTGACGAAGGCGGGCAGGTCGGCGATGGCTTCGCCCAGCCGCGCCAGGATGTCGAATTTCCTGTTCTTGCTGAGGCAATCGTGGCGGTACTGATACCAGGCCTGGGCGCCGCGCCGGTAAGCGCCTTCCTTGTCATTTTCGGTGGCGTCGCGCAGCAGGCCTTTGGCGGCGATCAGGCCGGCCAGGGCACGCGCCGTGTAGGCGCCGCGGCTGAAGCCGACGATGACGATGTTGTCGCCAGGTTCGTAATGGCGCGAGATATAAGTGTAGCCGCGCACGATGCGCGAAATCAGGCCTGAGCCGAAAGCGCCGCCGATCAGGCGGCCGATCGCGTTGCTGGAGTCGCCTACGCCGTGAATGTACTTGGCGACCTGAATTTTCGCCGGGCCTTCACTCAGTTCGGATTCCTGTTCCTTGGCCAGCAGGATGCTGCCGGCGACAGGATGGCCGGCGAGGGTGACGAACAGCTTGAAGACATTGGTCGGGTCGGGGACGCCGTCCTTGTCTTCGTCCTGATTGGGCGAATTCCAGGTGCCATCGGCGCAGAAAATGATGTTCTTCATGTCGGACTCCCCTTGTTGTAGGATTAGTCTGACAATTGTCGTCCTTTTCAGATCCCGGAATTCTCCCCAATACTCACTATCGCCTTATTGATTCTCGACCAGCAGGCCCAGCTGGATCAGCGACTGGTGCCAGCCCAGGTAGCACTGCTCGGCCGGAATCACGGCCGGCACGCCTTCCTGCACCACATTGATTTCAGTGCCGCAGGAGACAGCGCGCAGTTCGACGGTGGTGCGCATTTCACCTGGCAGGTTGGGATCGTCGAACACGGCGGTGTAGCTCAGGCGCTCGTTCTGCTTCAGTTCCTTGTACTCGCCGCCGAAGGAGTGGGTGAAACCGGTGCCGATGTCGGTGAAGGACATGCGGTACTTGCCGCCCACCTTCAGGTCTTGCTCGTGGACTTCGCCGACATAGCCGAACGGCGGCAGCCATTTGTTCCAGGCCGCGGCCGTGGTCCAGGCCTTGTAGACTTTTTCAGGAGTGGTGCGCAGAACGCGGTGCAGGCGGATGGTGTGCGTGGACATGGCAGAACCTTTCGTTAAAATGAGGGGTTTGTAACTCCACGACGCGCCGGATTCCCGAAAATCGACGTCGTCCGAAAAAAGTTTCCGATCATCTTGCGTGTTTTGCAATAACACTGCAAGTCATGACCGGGCCAAAGCGGTCGCCGAACTTGCCCGGAGAGCCAATTCCAAGGTAGAATCTATGGTTGCCTGACCTCGTGTCTTGCAATGTTGTAAATCTTCTTACTTTTATAAACCCGAATCCCCCCGACAAGGGTGCCCGCAAGGGTGACTGGGAGGATTCCAGACCCAACCCTGGAGTAAAAAATGTCTGTAACGATGCGTGAAATGCTGGAAGCCGGCGTCCACTTCGGTCACCAAACCCGTTTCTGGAACCCAAAGATGGCTCCGTTCATCTTCGGCCACCGCAACAAGATTCACATCATCAACCTGGAAAAGACCCTGGCCATGTACCAGGACGCGATGAAGACCGTGCGTCAAATCGCTGCTTCCCGTGGCACCATCCTGATGGTGGGCACCAAGCGTCAAGCCCGTGACATCATCGCCGCTGAAGCTCAGCGCGCAGGTGTGCCATTCGTCGACCAGCGTTGGCTGGGCGGCATGCTGACCAACTTCAAGACCATCAAGACCTCGATCAAGCGTCTGAAAGACATGGAAGCTGCGATGGAAGACGGTTCCGTGGAAAAGCTGTCCAAGAAGGACGCACTGCTGTTCCGCCGCGAACTGGACAAGCTGCAGAAATCCATCGGCGGTATCAAGGATATGGGCGGCGTTCCTGACGCAATCTTCGTGGTGGACGTTGGCTACCACAAGGGCGCGATCACCGAAGCTGCCAAGCTGGGTATCCCGGTCATCGGCGTGGTTGATACCAACCACTCCCCAGAAGGCGTGACCTACGTCATCCCTGGCAACGACGACTCCTCCAAAGCGATCACCCTGTACGCCCGCGGCGTGGCAGATGCGATCCTGGAAGGCCGTGCCAACGCCTCCGCTGAAGTCCTGGAATCCATCAAGACTGCAGCCGGTGACGAGTTCGTGGAAGTGAACGAGCAGGCTTAATTGTCTGATCCGCTGAGAAGCGGGAACAGCTTGAAAAGGGGTGGCCCAACAGCTCCCCCTTTTTTTTAAACAGATTTCCGTCGGGCTGGCAGCCACAAGGTGCCAGCC
>NZ_JBFRDW010000605.1:0-3777 GCF_052113985.1 Pseudoduganella sp. RAF53_2
GCCCTGATGGAGCAGTTGTACGTGCCAGTGATGGCACTGATCGCCAGCCTGATTGCACGAGGAGCCGCCATTGAATTCCGCCATGCCGCGGGCCGCCGCCGCGGCTGGGACATCGTCTTCGGCATCGGCAGCCTCGGCGCCGCCGCCTGCCAGGGTGTGATCCTGGGCCGCGTCATCACCGGCCTGGAGCCGGGAGGACTGTCCTTCGGCTTCACCGCCCTGTGCGCGCTGGGCGTGATTGCGGGCTATGCGCTGCTGGGCGCCACTTACCTGATCAAGAAGACGCATGATGAACTGGTCGTGGCTTCGCGCCGCCATACCGTCATCAGCCTGTTGCTGGCTTTTGGCGCGGCGACGGTGCTGACGGCGATGTCGATGCAGTTCCCGGAAATCGGCCATGACCGCTGGATGCRGCCGGGCGTGTTCCCGCTGCTGGCGGCGCTGGCCGGACTGGCCGCTTTCGCCGGTGCCTATGTGCTGTATTCCCTGCACATTCAATCCAGCCAGGGACCGTTCCGCGGCGCCATCCTGCTGTTCCTGGCCTCCTTCCTGGGCCTGGGCGTGAGCATTTTCCCCGACCTGGTGCCGGGCAAGCTCTCGCTGGCGCAGGCGGCGTCGGACAGCGCCACGATGGCCTTCATGCTGTGCGGGATCGCTGTTGTGTTCCCGGTCATGATCGGCTATAACTTGTACCAATACCACGTGTTCCGCGGGCGCGTGGACCTGAGTCACTAAGGAGATCCCATGATCGTCCGTCCCCAGGCTAACTGGTTCCGCATGCTGCTGATATGGCATGGCTCCGTTTTGCCAATGGTCCTGCCGCAACTGGCGATCATGCTGGTCATCAGCCTGGTCGCCGTGTATGGGAACGGACGCTTCTTCGGCGAGCATCTGCACCTCGACACGGCGCCCTTCTCCCTGCTGGGCGTCAGCCTGGCTATTTTCCTCGCCTTCCGCAACAACGCCAGCTACCAGCGCTATGTGGAAGCGCGCCAGCTGTGGGGCAATGTGCTGATCGCGGCGCGCGCCCTGACGTCGCAGACGCTGGTCTACCTGCCGGAGGGCCGAATCGACCGCGTCCGCTTTTCGCATCGCCTGATCGCCTTTGTGCATCTGCTGCGCCATCAGCTGCGCCGCACCGATCCCAAGCCGGACCTGGAGCGCTTGCTGCCGCCCGAAGAAGCCGCGGCGCTTGCGCTGCGTGCCTACCGTCCGATATGCGTGCTGAATGAACTGCGCCGCGAGCTGCATGACGCGGCCGATCCGCAAACCATGTGGATGCTGGATGCACAGATCAACCGCCTGGCCGAAGCCGTCGGCGGCTGCGAGCGTATTGCCAGCACCCCCATCCCCTATCCTTACAATGTGCTGCTGCACCGGACCATTTACGCCTACTGTTTCCTGCTGCCGTTTGGCCTGATGCACGCGATCAGCACGGCTACCCCGCTGATCTCGGTGCTGGTGGCTTACACGCTGTTCGCGCTGGAAGCCATCGCCCAGGAAATCGGCGAACCTTTCGGCAATGCGCCAAACTGCCTGGCGCTGGACGCCATGAGCCGGACCATTGAACGTTCGGTGCTGGAATTGTGCGGCCTGCCGATGCCGGACGAGGTCCCCGTCGGCAAGGACTTCAGGATCGATTAGTGCTGCGAAGTTTTGTCGTATCATGCAGCCATGACTGAGAGCAGGCCACGATACGATTTGATCAGCTGTCACGACTGCGGCGTGCYGCATCGGCGGCGCCCCGTACGTCCGCGCGAAAAGGCGCGCTGCGTGCGCTGCCGCTCGGTGCTCTATCGCGGCATTTATTCGGACGCCGGCCGCATGGCGGCCATCACGCTGGCTGCGTTGATCGTCTATCTGATGGCCCAGCTATTCCCCATCGTCGAGCTGGAGGTCAACGGCAACGCTTCGCGCGCCACGCTGCTGGGCGCCATCCTCGTGCTGTGGCAGGAGCATATGCCGCTGGTGGCGACGGCGGTGTTCCTGTTCACCATCCTGTTGCCGGCCATCGAGCTGCTGTCGCTGCTGCACGTGACCCTGGCGCTGGCCGGCGGCCACAAGCCTCGCTTATTCAATCCCCTGCTGCACGCCGTTCATCTGACACGGCGCTGGGGCATGACCGAGGTGCTGATGATCGGCATCCTCATCACCATCGTCAAGATGACCAGCCTGGCCGAGGTGGTACTGGAGCCCGGCCTGTTTGCCTTTGGCGCGTTGACCATCATGCTGGCGATTGTGGTGTCCTTCGATCCGAAAACACTGTGGAATCTGGGCGATGCCCTGTCGCCGCAGCCCTCGCATACGCCAACGGTGCCGCACGAAGCCCTGTCCTGCCATGTTTGCGGCCTGGTGTCGGCGCCGCATAAACGCTGCCCGCGCTGCCACGCACGCCTGCATCGCCGCCATCCGGACAGCATCGGCCGCACCTGGGCTTATCTGATCGCCGCCGCCATCCTGTACATCCCCGCCAACGTGCTGCCGGTGATGTACACCCACTCCCTGTTCGGACGGGAAGACGACACCATTATCAGCGGCGTGCTCTTTTTCTGGAACAGCGGCTCGCCCGGTCTGGCGGCGATCATCTTCATTGCCAGCATCATGGTGCCCGTGCTGAAGCTGGCCGCCCTGTCGCTGCTGGCGTGGACGGCGCAACGCCGCTCGCCCTGGCGGCCGATGCAGCGCACCCGCCTCTACCGCCTGGTGGAGTTCGTGGGCCGCTGGTCCATGCTCGACATCTTCGTCATCACGCTGACGGTGGCGCTGGTGCGCTTCCAGTCGCTGGCCACCATCACCGCCGGGCCGGGCGCAGTGGCTTTCTGCGGCGTGGTGATACTGACCATGGTCGCTTCCATGCAATTCGACCCGCGCCTGATCTGGGACCCGCTCCCACCGAATGGAGAACAACATGTCTGAGAACGACGGCCAGCCGCCCAACACGGCTGGCGCCCCGCTGCCCGAACCCAGGGTCGACAAGGCCGGCCGCTGGCTGCCTTCCCTGGTCTGGCTGGTGCCCCTGATTGCGGCGCTGATCGGGATCACGCTGGTGGCCAGGTCCTATCTGGACCAGGGTCCGACGGTGGTGGTCAGCTTCCGCAGCGGCGAGGGCCTGGAGGCCGGCAAGACCAAGGTGAAATACAAGGATGTGGAAATCGGCCTGGTACGCGCGATCTCCCTGTCGACGGACTTGAGCAAGGTGCTGGTAACCATCGACATGAACAAGGATGCACGACGCTTCACGGCGGCCGATACGCGCTTCTGGGTGGTGAAGCCGCGCATTGGCGTCAGCGGTGTGTCCGGACTCGGGACCCTGCTATCCGGCGCCTATATCGGCGTCGATGCCGGCAAATCGCAGGACACCAGCCACGAATTCACAGGTCTGGAGAAAGTGCCGCAAGTGGCGGGCGACCAGAAAGGCACGCAATACACCTTGCACAGCGAGACACTGGGCTCGATCGATGCCGGCTCGCCCATCTACTACCGCCGCATCACGGTCGGCCAAGTGATCGGCTACGACCTGGAGAACCATGGCCAGGGCGTGGCAATCAAGGTCTTCGTCAATGCACCTTACGACCAGTACGTCGGCAAGAATACGCGCTGGTGGCACGCGAGCGGCGTCGATCTGCGGCTTGATTCCAACGGCTTCAAGCTGAACACGCAATCGGTGGCGGCTCTGCTGATTGGCGGCATCGCCTTCGAATCGCTCAGCGGACGGCAACCGGATGCCCTGGCGCAGGCCGGCAGCGACTTCCCGCTGGCCTCCGATCAGGCCAAGGC
>NZ_JBFRDW010000606.1:0-3777 GCF_052113985.1 Pseudoduganella sp. RAF53_2
GTCCATTTCCGGCGGTCGCGTCGATTTGCCGTAACCACGCAGATCGACCAGGTACACGTCGTAGCCATGCCGCGCCATGTAGTCCATCCATGACAGGCCGTTCAGCTTCAGATCGAATGTGGCCTCGGAGGGGTATGTCGCGCCGTGAACATACAGCAGGATCTTCTCGGCGGGAAATCGCTTCTCGCCCTGAGGATGCTTGTTGCGCACATAGAGGCTGATGCCGGGGTCCTGCGCCGGCACCATGAATTCTTCCATGGCCAGTTGCGGCGTATTCGCGGCGATGGCGCCTGCGCTAGCAACAAACAACAGCGTAGCGGCGGCGGCCGTCCGCATCATCGTCCTGATATCAATTCTCATGGYCCATCCCTTTCAGAACCGGCATTTTTTAAGATATCAAGACAATATTAGCTGGCTTTTGGTTTTCGTCAACCCGGCGGTAATGCCTGTTATAAGGCGCGCCGTTGGTCATAATCCATCAGCATGTTGATCACTTGCCGATTGACTCGATAGCTGCCCTCGTTTCTACTTGTGGAATCGCCAGAAAAGAGGATGGCCCATGGGATTGAGGAAGTTGATGCTTGCTGCATTCGTTGCGCTGTGCTGCACGCAAGGTCATGCGCAGACTTACAGTAATCCCATTCTTTATGCTGACTATTCGGACCCCGACGTGATCCGCGTCGGGAGCGACTACTTCATGGTCGCCTCCAGCTTCCATTTTTCGCCGGGCATTCCCATCCTGACTTCGCGCGATCTGGTGCATTGGAAGATTCTTGGCCATGTGCTGCCCAAGCTGCCCTTCCATCCGGCCTATGACATG
Source organism: Pseudoduganella sp. RAF53_2 (assembly GCF_052113985.1). NCBI lineage: Bacteria > Pseudomonadati > Pseudomonadota > Betaproteobacteria > Burkholderiales > Oxalobacteraceae > Pseudoduganella > Pseudoduganella sp. RAF53_2. The sequence continues at coordinate 821 of NZ_JBFRDW010000606.1, forward strand.
GTGCCGCCTTACACGCTGACGGACAGTATCTCGAAGCCGGTCGGCGATGGTATGCGCTACGCGGGCGGCGTGTGGGCGCCGTCGATACGCTTCCATGACGGCCGCTTCTATGTTTACTGGGCCACGCCGAACGAAGGCATTTTCATGAGCAGCGCCGCCGACCCGGCGGGCAAATGGTCCGAGCCGGTTGCCGTGCTGGCGGGGCCAGGTTACGAAGATCCTTGCCCTTTCTGGGACGACGACGGCAGAGCCTATCTGGTGCATTCCAGGGTCGGCGCGGGGCCTGGCATCCTGCACGCCATGAGCCCTGATGGCAAAACGGTGTACGACGCGGGCAAAACCATCGTCGACGACAAAGTCAACCTGCCGGTGTTCGAAGGCCCCAAGGTCTACAAGCGCAATGGCTACTACTACATCTTCGCGCCGATYGGCGGSGTCGAGACMGGMCCGCARGCCGTGCTGCGCTCGCGGCATATCGACGGACCTTACGAATCGCGCGCCGTGCTGAAGCCCACGGCCACCATCAAAGGCCCGCACCAGGGCGGCTACATTGAAACGCCGACGGGACAAGGCTGGTTCATCCACTTCAACAGTACCGGCGCCTTTGGCCGCATTACTTATCTTGAACCGGTGGTCTGGCAAGACGACTGGCCCATCATCGGCGAAAGGAGCGACAAGGCCGAGCTCTCTGGTACGCCGGTCAGCAGCTACGCGCTGCCGCAAACCGGCGTCGCCTACCAGCTACAAGACAGCGATGAGTTCTCGGCGTCTACTCTGGGCCTGCAATGGTCATGGAATCACAATCCTGACGATGCGCGCTGGAGTCTGACGCAGCGCCCAGGCTATATGCGCATTGAGGCCAACAAGGCCCGCTATCTGGTCGGCGCGCGCAATACGCTGACGCAGATTCTGCAAGGCCCRCAGTCGGAGATCGCCACGCGCATCGAACTGGCAGGACTGGCGGAGCAGCAGCGCGCAGGGCTGACGCTGTTTGGTGTGAAAGTACCGTGGATTGGCATCGTGCGCGAGAATGGCGTCAATTACCTGAGCTATTCGAATTCCGGCGAGGAGCTGCGCGGGCCGCGAATCGATGCGCCGGCCGTGATCCTGCGTGCGGTGGTGAAGCAGGATCAGACCGTGCAATTCTCATACGCCCTGCAGGACCAGGCGCCGTTCAAAGAGTTCGGTCCTGTCACGCAGTTGGCGCGCTTCTCGTGGTGGAAAGGCAGCCGACCTGCCGTGTTCACCTACATCAAATCGGACAGCGACGAAGCCAGGTCAGCGCGCGCCCCAAACCGGATCGACCGCAACTACATCGACATCGACTGGTTCAGGGTCACGAACGCTCACTGACGCAGGACTTCAGCGTCGACGCCAGCCAGCACCTCCGGCCGCGCGTCAGCGCCGGACACGCTGAAGCGCACGCGCTGCAAGCGCAGCTGGCGAATGTGCCGCGCCCACAGGCCGTAAGCAGGCATCACCTTGGAAAACATATGCGGATCGGGATACTCGGCATGCGCTTCCGGCACCGCGGCCTGGTCCACGGCCGGTGCATTGGCAGCGGCCATGCCGAGCGACACATCGCGCAACAGCACATGCTCGATCGCCCTCTCCGGAATGCCGCTGAAGAAGGAGCCGCGCATGCCATTGTTGTCGCCCGTGATGCGGTCGTACACGATGTAGCGCAGCACGCCCGGACCGGGACGTTGCTGCTCCGGCCGCACGCGTCCGCGATCGCCCAGCCGCAGGAATAGCGGGCTTTCGGCGCGGACGATGTGCGCATCGTGCACCAGCACGCGCTCCAGCGTGCCGCCGTCCACGATCTCCCACGAGATGCCGCCGTCCGCCTTGCGCCGGTTCATGGCACGCATGGCATCGGACGGCCCGCCCACCGTCACATTCCGCACCAGCACATTGCGGAAGTCGCCCTGCGAGTCCGTACCGAACTTCAGCGCATTGCAGGTGCTGTAGAACTCACAGTTTTCGACCAGGATGTCTTCCGCCAGCCGCTGGCCAGCGCCCTTGAAGCACATGGCGTCGTCCTCGGCGTTGATAAAGCTGTTGCGCACGATGACGCGGCGGCAGCTGTCGATATCCAGGCCATCGTTATTGTGATTGGCCTGGTTATCGACGCGGATGCCGTCAACAATCAGGTCTTCGCAGTTCAGGTAGTTCTGCATCCAGCAGGGGGAATCCTTGAGATGGATGCCGCGCACCACCACCTGTCGGCAATCGATCACGCGGATCAGGAAGGGACGTCCTGGCGTTGAACCGGCCGTTTCCTCGCCGGGGAAATTGTCCTTGGTGCCGCGTCCATCGATCATGCCCTTGCCGCAGATGCCGATACGTTCACAGCCCTCGGCAAAAATGAGCGACTGATTCATGCCCATATTGCTGTCCATGACCGTCGGCCGCTTCGCCACGTGCTCCGGAAAATCGTGCAGGTCGGTACTCGCCAGCAGCCGCGCGCCTTCGGCCACTTCCAGCATCACGCCGGAACGCAGCACCAGCGTGCCGCTGACGTAATCACCCTTCGCCAGACGCACCGTGCCGCCGCCCGCCGTGGCACAGGCTTCAATCGCACGCTGGATCGACGTCGTCGTGGCAGCGGGCGCTGCGCCGGATGCCAGGCCGTGATCTTCCGGCAGGAATACGCGGTTCGGCACTTTCCATGGTTTGAGCGTTTGCGTGAGATGCGCGGCCATCTTGTCCAGATCGCGCCGCAGCTGGTCTGCCCAGTCCGGGGCCGCGGCAGCCGCCGCAGCGGCTCCTACGGTCCATGGACTGAGCAAGCCCGCTGCCAGCGCGAAGGTGAGTTGCCGTCGTTGTTGGCCAGTTTTGATCACAGTTTGACGTCCAGGCTGAAGAACAGATTGCGGCCCAGCGGGTCATAGGTCGCGGGGATGCTGTTGTTTGCGGGGAGCTGCGTGGAGCCCAGCACTGGCGGGTCCTTATCC
>NZ_JBFRDW010000607.1:0-3758 GCF_052113985.1 Pseudoduganella sp. RAF53_2
TTGCAACGCTGCCTTCGATGCAGGGCCTCATTACTTCATCCGCGTCGGTAAATGGCGGAGGCGGCGGTGTTCAGACTGCATCTGTGCATGGCATCGGAACAAAATACACGCTCGTGCTTCTGAACGGTCATCGCATTGCGCCATATACCGCTGGCTCTTCGGTCAACCTAGCTAGTATTCCGCTGTCCGCGGTGGAGCGCGTGGAAATTCTGACTGATGGTGCATCTGCGCTGTATGGCTCGGACGCCATCGCCGGTGTCGTGAACTTCATCCTGAAGAAAGATCAAAAAGACCTTAATGTAGAACTGACCTATAACCGGCCTAGCAAAGGTACCAATGGAACCACCAGCAACGTAGCCATTTCTAAAGGTTTTGGTGATTTTGACACTGAGGGATATAACGTCCTGCTGGCTTATAGCCACGACACCCAAAAGGAACTGAACGCAGAGGATCGCCGATTCAGCGCGCCCGGTGGCGTCCATAACTTTGTTGAGGGCGGTAAGACTTACTCTCTTTATCAGCTCTCCAGTAACTCAATTCCTGGAAACGTAACCGCCACGCTAAGCGACGGGAGCAAAACGAGCTTTAATCCTGGCTTGATCAATACCGGAACCTGCGGCGCTGCAAATACCTTCAAGGTGGGCAACCGATGCCTCTTCAATTATGCAACCACGGTAGAGTTGCTGCCAGAGTTGAAACGTGACGGCTTCTTCGCCTCCGCCAGTGTGAAAATCAATAGCAGTCTAAAATTCTTCGCAGAGGGGTTGTATTCGAAATTCACGAGCACGGCGCGCTTCGCTGCGCCTGCACAACCCCTAAGTCTCGACATCAGTACACCGATGTTCCAGTCTAACGTCATGCCGGCTCTCGTAAAGTTGGGTGTCGACCCTTCCAAAGTGGCTAGCGCTACTATGAATCTTCGTTTGGTAGACGCTGGTGGTCGTACCGATGATTGGGAAACCAAGGCCAAGCATGTCGTGTTCGGTCTTGAAGGTAACGCTTTCGGATGGGACTTTAATACCGGCTATACGCATTCGCAAAACGATTCGCTTGACCATGCGGCTGCGGGCTACACTTCTGGCGACAAGCTTGATGCATTGATGCGCGCAGGTACCTACAATCCATTTATTGTGCCGAATGCTGACACCAAAGTAGCGCTGGCCCCTGCCGTGCTTCATCAGCTCCTCGACGAAACCATTTCGAAGATTGACGTGCTCAGCATTCGTGGCTCCCGCGAAGTGTTCGGCGCTCCTGGTGGTGCCGTCATGCTTGCCGTTGGGAGTGACTATACACGTCAGAAATACGTTGACCAGCCAAGCCCAATTGCAATGGGGCCGAATAGCCTGCAACCAAATTGGACGGATACTAACGTAGGCGGCGGCACTGGGGCATTGCCAGTTGATGCCAAGCGCAACAACTGGGGCGCCTTTGCGGAGCTTGTCGTGCCTGTCATGAAAGACTTGGAGCTGACAGGCGATGTTCGTTATGACAGCTACGATGCGGTGAAGAATGCGATGAACTTTGATTCAGCCACTGGTCAGCTTGCGGCCCCTGCGACTCAAGGCAACAAAGCTAGTAAGTCTACCTATAAAGTTGCTGCAGCATGGCGTCCTATCGACAATACCCTGCTGCGCGCGTCTTACGGCACAGGTTTCAAAGCACCTAGCTTGAGTGATATCACGGCACCTCTTGCCAATTTCGGATCTTCGAACTTCCATCCGTGCCCGATTACATCTGGACCATTGCTCCCGCTTTGCAATGGYACGGCGGAATACACCCTGCTCCAAGGGGGGAATGCCGCGAGCGGAGCTCAAGGACTGCGGCCCGAAACATCGAAGCAGGCAACTGTTGGATTCCGAGTTGAGCCAGTCAAGAGTCTGTCTATTGGTCTCGATCTTTGGGACGTAAAGCTGAAAGACCAGATCAAGACGCTGCCGGAAAGTGAAGTATTTGGTAATCCGGCCAGGTACATGAACTTGTTCTCTGCTTACTACGATCCGATCGTGAAGGCAAAGGTGCTTGCAGCATCGCTGTCGCCGATGAACCTGTCTAGCTCGCACTACCGTGGCTTAGACTGGGATAGTACGCTTAGCACCGGTACTCCTGTCGGGAAAGTGACCGTCAACTGGACGGGCACTTATATGCTTAAAGCCGACCTGCAGGCCTTGCCTGGTGACGAGGCGGAGCATAGCGTCGGTCGCTTTAATTCATATAATGACGTCACCTTCCGTGTGATTAGTAAGCTGACTGCATCACTGAAGCAATCCGACGCGTTCACTCATTCTCTTACCGCTGTGTATCACTCCGGTTACCAAGACATGCCTTTGACCGCAGATGATCAAGCTGTACGTCCTGTCAATGCAGATGGCACGTTGGGAGACTATGTCGATATGCAGCGTGAAGTACGTTCTTACACCGTGTGGGATTGGCAGACCAAATACCGCTTCAATAAGAATCTGACCATTACGGGCGGAGTAAAGAACCTGTTCAATACCGAGCCACCGTTCTCGCAAAAGATCGCGGGTGGTGGCAACCAAGCGGGTTACGATGGCCGATATACAGATCCATTGGGACGCCAGTTTTATGTTGTGGGCAACTACAAATTCTAAGACAGATATACACGAACTAACTTCATCATGTGTTCCTTCACCGCCATCTTCGATGGCGGTTTTTTTGCCATTGATTCTCTGCCTGCAAGTGCGTTGGTTCGTCAGTTAGTGTACGTCGGCATGCCGACGTCGGTGTTGCATGAGTGGATTGCGCGGTATTCTGCTTCGTAAAGCGCTGAGTTCAACAGTCATGGTCGTGAATTTGATCGGGATTCAGTCAACTGCAGGCATTCCGTGAGTTCGCGCTTCGGAGTTTCGTTGGCGCCGAATAGACTTTGCTTAAAAAGCTGCTATGACCGTTTGGCCGGGAAAGGCACTATGTTGGTAGTTCAGGTGGGACATTAACTGTGAATATGATTCCCGCAGGTGGTTAATGTAGGGGTGTTTCTGCTAACACAATTGTCGAATTGAATGCCACTCCCGCTAGCTTGGCAGTTGTGCTAAATGGAGGATAAATGATATGAAGAACGAGCTGCTCACCGAAGGGGGCAAGACGTCGCGGTTTGACCGTGGCGCAGCAGAATTTGCGGAAGTGCCAGATATTGAATTGCAGGCCATTCATGTGGCCTTGAGTCGAGTACAGGCACTCATTGAATTCCAGCTGGATGGGACCATCCTGCATGCCAACGAAAACTTCCTGAACGCGGTGGGCTACACGCTGGAAGAAGTGCAGGGCAAACATCACTCCATGTTCTGCGAACCCTCGCTGGCCGCGAGCGAAGCCTATGGCCAATTCTGGGAGCGATTGCGCGGCGGCCACTTCGACCAGGGCGATTACAAGCGTGTCGGCAAAGGCGGCCGCGAGATCTGGATCAACGCTTCCTACAATCCCGTGTTCGATGCCGAAGGCCGTCCTTACAAGGTCATCAAGTTCGCTACCGATATCACCGCAAGTAAGCTGCGCAACGCCGAATATGAAGGCAAGGTTAGCGCTATAGACAAGGCCCAGGCCGTGATCGAGTTCGACATGAATGGCCATGTGCTGACCGCCAACAGCAACTTCCTCGACGCCATGGGCTACTCGATGGAAGACATCAAAGGCGAACATCACCGCATGTTCTGCGAAGCGGAATACGCCAACAGTATCGACTACAAACGCTTTTGGCAAAAACTTAACCGCGGCGAATTCGACAGCGGCCGCTATAAGCG
>NZ_JBFRDW010000608.1:0-3754 GCF_052113985.1 Pseudoduganella sp. RAF53_2
CCAGATGCCTTTGCGGCGCCACAGTCCTTCCAATTGGGACGGAACGCTCATTGCAGGTCCTCCGTGTAGAAGTAGATGGTGTCGCCGACAGCGCGCGGTGCAGCGCCCAGCGCTTTGACCAGTGTAGCAGCAGGCGTCTTTTCCAGCGCACGCTTGTCCACGCTCACGGGCGCGTTCGATGCGCCTGGAGCGGCGCGGTAGGCGAGGATGTGGTCGAAGTCGGGGCGGCTGTCGATTTCTTTCACCAGGAAGCGCTGCGTGCCGCTACCTAGCTGGACGTAACGCGCGCTGGCTTGCGCGCGTGGTGTTGCGTCGAGCTGGCGGAACATCAGGACTTTTTCGATCACCAGCGTGGCGTTGGCGTATCGTGTTTTGCCGCCTTGCTCGAAGTGGCCTAGCACAAGGTCGGCCTTGAATTGCGCCAGCGGCTGCGCGGCGTTCGGCGCCAAGCGATCCAGCTCGAATTTTTCAGGGGCGATGGTCCACAGCGCGGCGCGGCCCTCGAGGCGCTGGCGCAGTTTTGCGTCCAACTGCGGATCGGCGACGTGAACTTGCAGCAGTACCTGGTAGTCGTGCGGCGCGTGGAACATCGGCAAGTGCGATGCGTACAGCGCGTCCTTGCCGCCGAAGAGGRCCATGCCGTGCTCGCCGTAAGTGGCGTTGGGGGTGGCCGCTGGCGCCAACGGCGCCGCTGGCGTAGCGGCGCCCGCGCTTGCGGTTGCAGGTGCTGCGGCCGGTGCGTGGGCCGCGGCGGCAGGTGCGCTTGCGAACGCGTGCGTTGCGAGAAGGGGGGCGGCGGCAGTCAGCGCGGCGGCGGTCAGGATGCGGCGGCGCCTGATCATGCTTTCACCAGCAGCTTGCCGCGATGGTCGCCGAAGAAGAGCGAGTTGAGTGCGGACGGCAGTTGCTCAAAGCCGTCGATCACTGTTTCTTCAAACACGATCTCGCCCGACTTCACCCACGGCCCGACGATGCGGATCATCTCGTCCATGCGGTGCAGGTAGTCGCGGGCCAGCATGCCCTGGATGGTGGCGCGCTGGTAGAGCATGTGCTGCAGCAGGCGCGGACCCATTTCCGGCGTTTCGAGGCCGCCGCTGTACTGGCTGATCTGGCCGCAGATGACGATGCGTGCGCGGCGGTTGATCAGCGGGATGATGGCGTCGGTGATCATGCCGCCCACATTGTCGAAGTAGACGTCCACGCCACCGGTCAGCGTCCTGATTTCCGCGCCCAGCGAATCGGCGCTGCTGTGCGCCTTGTAGTCGATGGCCCAGTCGGCGCCCAGCGTGTCCTTCAGCCAGGCGCACTTTGCTGCGCCGCCCGCGATGCCGAGCACGCGCGCGCCGTGGCGCTTGGCGAACTGCACGACCAGCGAACCCACTGCGCCTGCCGCGCCGGACACCACCACCACTTCGCCCGCATGCGGCTTGCCGGACTCGGTCAGGCCAAACCACGCTGTACGGCCCGGCATGCCCAGCACGCCGAGGGCGGTGGTCACCGGCGCGACGTTCGGATCGATGCGTTTCAGGACGCTGCCGTGCACGCGGACGTGGGTCTGCCAGCCTGTGTAGCCGAGCACCCAGTCGTCCTTCGCGAAGCCGGGCGCGTTCGAGGCCAGCACCTGCGCCACCACACCGCCTTGCTGCACGGTGTTGAGTGGATGCGGGTCGGGGTCGTAAGTCGGTTTGCTGGACTGGCCGATGCGCATATAGGGATCGACGCTGAACCAGCGTGCGGCGATCAGCACTTCGCCATCGGCGAGCGCGGTGGAGAGCTGCTGCTCAACCAGTTCATAGTGTTCGGGAGTGATGGGACCTGTCGGCTGTTTGCGATAGATCCACTGGCGATTGGAAATGGTAGTCATCCTGACATGGTATGCTTCGCGTCCTGTCCTGTACAGCAACTTAAATTCAACTGTTGTATCCAATCTGGAAACGAATGAATCTTTCAGACCTGCGCATCTTCGTGCATGCCGCGCGCTCGCCTTCGCTGGGAGCGACCGCCCAGGAAATGCATCTCACGCCATCCGCCGTCTCCAAAGCGCTGCGCCGGCTGGAGGAGAACCTGGGCATGCCGCTGTTCGACCGCAGCGCCAAACAGCTGGTGCTGAACGAGAGCGGCACCTTCCTGCTGGCGCGTGCGCAGACCTTGCTGGCGCTGGCCGATCAGGCACGCTCCGATCTGCTGGGTGGACGCGCGGCCATCGAATGCCGTCTTGCTGGACCGGCCGTGCTGCTGTGGCGCCACGGGCAAGCCGTCTCGGCCGCGCTGCGTGAATGGCCGGAGGCGAGCCTGCGCATGCAGGCCATGTTCGAGGACGAAGCGCTGGCGGCCCTGGCGCGCGGCGATGCCAGCGCGGCGCTGGTGACGCATGAAGCCATCGAAGGCAGGGGAGAGCACTGGTCGGAGGAATGGCAGGTGACGGAACTGGGCAGTGTGACACAGCATCTGGTCGCAGGCGCGTCGCACCCGCTGGTGCAACAGCTGTCGGGCGATGCGCCCCTGCGCGCAACCACTGCGCAAGTGCTGGCCCACGATTTTGCCTGCCCCACACGCTCCATGTTCTGCGGCGTTCAGCGCGGCGGCCGCTCGGATGGCTGGCGCGACGATCAGCTGCCACGCAAGATCCGCTACTGGACCGACGACCTCCAGTTGCAATTAAGCCTGGTCAAGTCGGGCCAGGCCCTGGCTTACCTGCCGGACTTTGCGTTGGGCGAACCGGGGCTGGTGCGAATTCAGGTGACTGATTGTGCGTACGAATGCGTAGAACATGTGGCAATGGTGTGGAATCAGAGCCACGCCGCGGAGTGGCAACACCATTTGGCACATACTCTCGCTGCCTAATAGTTCAGCAGTAAAAAATTTTCTGTGGTAAACTTCGAGTTTCCTAAGGGCAACAATCGTTCGTCCAGTTTAGCTTCGCTAAGTTCTCCACACCATGAAAAATCTGACTATCGGCACTCGCCTGGCCGCAGGCTTTGCACTCGTTCTGGCTTTGACCATCCTGATGACCGTCCTGGGCATCAACCAGATGCAGACCGTCGCGGACGCCACCCGCAACATGATGCAGCAGCCGCTCGCCAAGGAGCGCATGGTCAGCGACTGGTATCGCCTGATCCACACCAGCGTGCGCCGTACGTCCGCGATTTCCAAGAGCAGCGACCCTTCGCTGGGCGCCTTCTTTGCGGAGGACACCGCAAATTCGACCAAGGAAGTGAACTCGCTGCAGAAGCAAGTCGAACCCCTGATCCAGTCGGACGACGAGAAGCAGGCCTTTGCGGAACTGGGCGAAGCGCGCAAGCACTACATCGCGGCCCGCGATTCCATCGTGGCGCTGAAGAAGGAAGGCAAGGTCGAGGAAGCCGAGCAGGTGCTGCAAGGCGCCTTCAAGGCCGGTTCGGCGGAATACCTGGGCGCGCTGAGCAAGCTGCTGGAACTGCAACGCCAGCACATCGACAAGATGGCACAGGACATTGAAGCCACCCACGCGCGCAGCCGCAGTTTCCAGATCGGCCTGGGTGTACTGGTCGTTCTGCTGGGCGCCGTGTGCGCATGGCGGCTGACGCGCGGCATCACCGTGCCGCTGCAGCGCGCAGTGGACGTGGCGGTGGCCGTGGCGGGCAATGACCTGCGCAGTGAAATTCGCGTCGATTCGAACGACGAAACCGGCCGCCTGCTGGCCGCGCTGAAGACCATGAACGAAGGCCTGGCCGGCGTGGTCAACGACGTGCGCCTGAGCGCAACGAATATCGCC
>NZ_JBFRDW010000609.1:0-3748 GCF_052113985.1 Pseudoduganella sp. RAF53_2
CGCGAAAACCATCGTTGCTTTCGAAACGAAAATTGCGGAAATCCAGTGGAGCAAAGTCGAACTGCGCGATCCGATCAAGGCCTACAACAAGGTCAGCATCGACAAGCTGGGCGAACTGATGCCGACCTACGACTGGAATGCCTACATCGACGCCATCGGCGGTGTGAAGGGCAAAGTCGATTACGTGATCGTCAGCCAGCCGACCTACCTGAAAGCGCTGGACAAGCTGCTGGCCGAAACGCCGATGGAAACCCTGAAGCCATACTTCGAATGGCACCTGCTGCACAACGCAGCGCCTTACCTGTCCAAGCAATTCGTTGAAACCAATTTCGACATGTACGGCAAGGTGCTGGGCGGCGTGACCGAAATGCGTCCACGTTGGAAGCGCGGCGTGACTGCGACCGAATCCGCGCTGGGCGAACCGATCGGCAAGGTCTATGTGGAACAGCACTTCCCGGCAGCCAGCAAGGCACGCATGGAAGAACTGGTGAAGAACCTGCTGACCGCCTACAAGCAAAGCATCGACAAGCTGACCTGGATGGGTCCGGAAACCCGCAAGGCTGCGCAAGCCAAGCTGGCCAAGTTCACGCCGAAGATCGGCTACCCGAACAAGTGGCGCGACTACAGCAAGCTGGAAGTAAAGCGCGATGACCTGGTGGGCAATGTGCTGCGTTCCAACGCCTTCCTGGTGCGCCGCGAGCTGGACAAGCTGGGCAAGCCAATCGACCGCGACGAGTGGGGCATGACGCCGCAAACCGTCAACGCCTACTACAACCCTGAGCTGAACGAGATTGTGTTCCCGGCCGCCATCCTGCAGCCGCCGTTCTTCGATCCGAACGCTGACGATGCGGTGAACTATGGCGCGATCGGCGCCGTGATCGGCCACGAAATCAGCCACGGCTTCGACGACCAGGGCGCCCAGTACGACGGCGACGGCAATCTGCGCGACTGGTGGACTGCGCGCGATCACAAGAACTTCGAGAAGAAGACCAAGCAGTTGGTGGCGCAGTACAACGCTTTCAGCCCGGTGCCGGGCTATAAGGTGAATGGTGAGCTGACTCTGGGCGAGAACATCGCCGACAATTCCGGTCTGGCGATTGCGTACAAGGCGTACAAGATCTCGCTGAAGGGCAAACCGGCGCCTGTGATCGATGGCTATACGGGTGAGCAGCGCCTGTACCAGGGCTGGGCTCAGGCATGGCGCGCCAAGACCCGCGAAGCGGCGATGATCCGCCAGATCACCACCGATCCGCACTCGCCGGAAGAGTTCCGCGCCAACGGCACCCTACGCAACCAGCCGGGCTTCTATGACGCCTTCAAGGTCAAGCCGGGCGATAAGATGTATCTGGCGCCGAAAGACCGCGTCATCATCTGGTAAACCCAGGGCGTAATCCGGGTGGCTGCCACGATGTGGCAGCCACCAGATTTTGCGTTGGGGGTAAAAAAAAACCGCTCCGAGGAGCGGTTTTTTTATTGGGCCGTTTCGATCAGCCTTACGGCGCCGCAGCAGCTGGCGCAGCGGCCGGAGCGGCCGGCACTTCAGGTTCCTTGAACTTGCCGCCGGACTTGTTAGCCATGAAGACCACAGCGCGGGCAACTTCCACATCATCCAGATCAGGGTTACCGCCGCGGGCCGGCATCGCGCGCAGGCCTTCCAGAGCATGCTTCACAACGGTGTCGTAGCCCTGAGCGATACGAGGGGCCCATGCGCCATTGTCGCCAACTTTCGGAGCACCTGCGGCGCCGGTTGCGTGGCAAGCCTGGCAGGTGGAGTTGAACACGGCTTCGCCGGTTTGCAGCACTTTCGGAGCGTTAACATCCTTCAGGGTGAAACCCTGGTCGGCCACTGGCTTCAGACGGGCGGCGACAGCTTCTGCGGTTTGGCTTTCCGAACCTGCACCGGTCAGTTTTTGGTTGGTAACAAACTGCACCAGCAAAATAATACCGATGATGGTGAAAGCAAAGAAACCTACAACGGCAGCAACCAGCTGCTTTGGCGTTCTGATAGCGGATTCGTGGCTCATGATTTCCTTAATACAGTTTTCGAAAGCTGGTGGCTGAGGGTTGTTTTTTTGATACGCTGCCTAGCGGACCCTCGTCAAACCCGTGATTATAGACTTAAATGTTCCCTTATTGGAATGCAATTTCAATTTGACTAGCATGCCTGAGCTGGTGTTTAATGATATAAAAACTACAACAAATTAATTACTACGGGGATGTACGCRTGGCTGACAGCTTGTTCGCGCAGCGCCTGGAAGAACACGGTGCGCGCATTGCTATCATTACCAGCGACGGGTCGCAGATAAGCTACGGAGAACTGGCAAAAGCCGCAGACCGTGCGGCGGCCGCCCTGCGCGGGCCGGCTGGGCTAGTCATCGTCGAAGCAGCTAATACTGTCGCCTGTGTCGTTGCTTATCTGGCATCCCTGCGGGCACGTTTTCCTGTGCTGCTGGCAGAGCCAGGCTCAACCGTGCGCGATCCGCGCATCGCCGACACTTTCCAGGCTGCCTACATTTTCCGTGCCGCTGGCGACGGTGAGTGGCGTTTCGAATCGTACTCCCCCGATCCAGTGCCGGTGCATCCGGATCTGTGTGTCTTGCTGTCGACATCCGGTTCCACCGGCAGCCCGAAACTGGTGCGCCTGTCGCGCGCCAACATCGAAGCAAATGCGGCATCGATTGCTGAATATTTGGGCATCGGTCCGGACGACCGCGCCCTGACGTCGCTACCGTCCTTCTATTCCTATGGCATGTCGGTGATTAACTCCCACCTGCATGCGGGAGCCTGCCTGCTGCTGACCGAGGATTCCGTGTCCCAGGACAGCTTCTGGACCTTCCTCGAACAGGAACGCGCCACCTCATTCGCCGGCGTGCCGTTCACCTTCGATATCCTGGAGCGCATTGGCTTCCGCCGCCGGCGCCACCGTTATCCCCATTTGCGCTATCTGACCCAGGCCGGCGGCCGCCTGTCCGCCGAGCTGGTACAGGAATACGCCGAATGGGCTGAGCGCCAGGGCAAGCAATTCTTCGTCATGTATGGCCAGACCGAAGCGTCGCCGCGCATGGCCTATATGCCGCCGGACCAGTTGCGTGACAACACCGGCTGCATTGGCGTGCCCATTCCGGGCGGCGCATTCGAGCTGCGCAAGGACAACGGCGAACTGGAAACCCGCCCCGACCAGCCGGGTGAGCTGGTCTACCGCGGACCGAATGTGATGATGGGCTACGGACTGGGTCCGGAAGACCTGGCTGCCGGCAAGCTGCTGGAAGAACTGCATACGGGCGACGTGGCCTGCCGCAAGGCAAACGGCTTGTACTACATCGTCGGCCGCATGAGCCGTTTCGTGAAAATCGTTGGCCTGCGCATCAGCCTGGATGAAATCGAACGCTGGCTGGAAAAGCAGGGCGTGTCGGCGGCGGTCGGCGGCAACGATGAATTGATTGCCGTGGCGATCGGCCCTGGCCGCCACAATCCCGCCGAGCTCAAACCGCGCCTGCTGGAACGCTTCGGCCTGCCCGCATCGGCACTGGAAGTGGCGGTGCTCGATCCCTTGCCGACCCTGGCGTCGGGCAAAGTGGATCACCGCAGCGTGCTGCGCCTGGTGCGTGAGGCGGCGGAAAAGCGGCGCGAGCGTCCCGCCAGTCTGCAGCAAGGGTATGCCGACATCCTGGGCATCGATTCCGTGCGCGAGACAGACAGCTTCCTCGATCTGGGCGGCGATTCCGTCTGCTTTGTGGAAGTGTCGCTG